>CAZHTX010000096.1:7689-14656 GCA_964535475.1 uncultured Pirellulaceae bacterium | reverse complement strand
CCGAGCAACACATCGCCGGGGCGAATTTCGTGACTTTCCGCGGGGCTGCCGGGACGCACGCTGATGATCCGCAGCCCGCCGCGGTAGGGTCGTTCGTTGGGTAGTCGGCTGTTGAGTTGACGCATGGCGGCGGCGTTCAGCGGTTCTGCGCGAAGCCCAATCGCACTCCAGACCCGAGCCGCCATGCGAACGGGGTCCTCAGACATGATCGGCTCGACGGCCTGAACCTGCATCGCTGTCCGCTGTGAGCCGCGGCGAATATCGATCCCGATTGTTTGCCCCGGTTGCAGTTCTAGCAGGGCCAACTGGTAGTCAAGCGATCCGCGGACTTCGCGATTGCCGACTTTGGTGATCCGGTCTCCGGGCTTAAAACCGCTGGAAATGGCTGGACTATTCTCTTCCAGCTTCGTGACCACGACTCCCTCGAAGGCCGAGAGATCCTCCGCCGTGGCCAGCCCTAAGGAGACACGGCTTTCGTTGTAGGACCGGATGATATCGCGGGAAACTTCGATCGCTTGGTCGATGGGAATGGCAAAGGCGATCGAGTTGGCACCCACTCGCACGGCCACATTGATGCCGATGACTTCGCCCAAAATGTTTAACAGCGGTCCGCCGGAGTTGCCGGGGTTGATCCCCGCGCTGGTCTGGATCAGGTCGCGATAATCTTGAGTTTCGTTGACGGGGACGTTGCGATGCAGCGCGCTGATGATGCCGTCGGTGACGGTGTTTTCGTAACCAAACGCGTTGCCGATCGCGATCACCCGTTCGCCCACCATCAAATCGCTGCTTGTACCCAAGGGCACCACGGGCAACGGCTCGTCGAGCGAAATCTTCAGCACGGCGAGATCAAACCTCGCATCACTGGCAATCACTTCCGCCGATGTTGTGCGGTCGTCAGCCAGGGTAACGCGGATGTCATTGACTTCTTCGACAACGTGAAAGTTCGTCAGCAAGTAGCCGCGGGGGTCGATCACGATCCCGGTCCCCATCCCGTTGACTTGCCGGACCGCGTTATTATCGGCGCCGGCAAAGGAAGCTGCGGTGCTCCGCACGGTCTTTTGTCCGTGGATGTTGACCACCGAAGCGGCTACCCGACGGTAGGCTTGCACAATCGGGGTTTCACGCTGCAGCGTCGCACCGGGGTTCTCTCCGTTGGCGGCAGGTAATTGCCCACCAAGGGTGAGGAAAGCGATAATCGCCCAGCAGGTCAGGCGTAAACGCCCACCATCCCGCGAAGATTTCAGCCAATTCATACGATCCCGCGTCAGATCTGGGGGGCTACCCTGTCAGGGGTCCCTCAGCAGGCGAGGAACACCCGTGACGCCAAACAAAGACAATCACAGGTTTGTTCATCGGATCCTAACCTGGCCAGCTTGATCACGGGGGCCACTTGCCGGTACAGCTTACCAGGTCACCCGCTACGCTGGCATGTTGTCGAACGGGCTTACGTCAGTTCATAAGCGCGCTTGGGGTCGATTTCGGGAGGCTCTCCCGTGTGGTCGGCGGCTTGCTTTTTCAACACCCGCTCAACTTGCAATTGATATAGCTGGTTACCGCACGGGGTGGGGTAGCTGCCCGTCACGCAGGCTTGGCACAAGGCCGAAGCGGGCTTGTTAATGGCTCGCGATATCGCCTCGACGGGAAGATAACGCAAGCTATCGGCTCCCAGGTGGGTCGCCAAGCGTTGTTGATCCTCGTCGGTCAGTCGGCCATTTTCGAAGAATTTGGGCGCGATTAACTGGTCAATGTCGCTCATGTCGATCCCGTAAAAGCAGGGAGCGATAATGGGCGGACAGGCCACGCGGACGTGAATTTCGGCAGCCCCGCCCGAGTCCCGGATGCGGTCGAGCAGCACGCCCATGGTGGTGCTGCGGACGATCGAATCTTCCACTAAAATCACGCGTTTGCCTTGTAAGACTTCGCGCAGCGGTGTGTACTTGGTCGACGCTTTCGCCTTCCGTGAACCACTGCCTTCGATGAAGGTGCGGCCTGCGTAGCGGTTACGGATCAGTCCCTCGCGGCTGGGGATCTTCAGTGCGTAGGCCATCGCATCGGCGGCCGCTTTACTGGTGTCGGGCACCGGTACCACGATGGTGTTCTCTGGGTCCAGCGGCACGCGTCCGTCCGCCAATTCGGCTTGCGCTAGTTCTTCGCCGAGCCGCGTGCGGCTGAGGTAGACACTGCGGTCATCGAGCGTGCTGGCCACGTTGGCAAAGTAGACCCATTCGAAGAAGCAATGCGCCGAACGGGATGACTTGGCGAACTCGGCAATCTGGATCCCCGACTCGGGATGCACGTGAATGAGGTGCCCGGGGGGCAGCGATTTGATCTGCTCGGGCTCAAAACCGAGATTCAGCAGCGCCACACTTTCGCTGGCTGCGGCAAACAGTGGCCCGTCGTGTACGTATGTCATCGGTTTGATCCCGAGGGGATCGCGAGCGACGATCATTTCCCCTTGGGCGGTCAGCAGGGCTAATGAATAGGCACCATCGAAGTCAGCCGTGGCCCGTGACAGCAATTCAATCCAGTTCGGTTGGTCGCGCAATTCGCTGAGCAATCGTCCCAGTTCGTGGAGGATAATCTCGGTGTCGGTATTGCGAGCTAGGTGGTGGTCCCCCTCGGCCAATAAACGTTCGCGCAAGAACGAGTAATTGGCTAATTGGCCGTTAAAGCAAAAGGAAAACCACTTTCGCTTGTTGATGTGTTCACGTTCAAAGGGCTGGGCGTAATTGCGGTCGTCTTTCCCGCAAGTCGCGTAACGGACATGTCCGATGGCGGCGTTTCCGGCCATCGATTTCATGATGTTTTCGGTCTTGGCCCGATGATTTAGGCGAAACACCTCGGTGACGGTGCCGACTTCCTTAAACGTCTTGAGGATTTCATTGCGATCGTGACGATAGGTGGTCATCCCGGCAGCCAACTGGCCTCGGTTCTGAATATCCAACAGCATCCGCGGCAACAGTCGAGACGCCTCATCCACACCTTGCGAGGGCGTGCTGGGGTGCTCCGGGTGACCGGATAGGTGATAAACAGCAGCAACACCACATTCGTGGTTCAATTCACTCACAAAACCGATAAGGGGTTAAAGGCGCCTGCGAGAATGCCGACTCATCGGCGGGTTATTAAAATAGTCTACACCCCGCAGCGTGTCGGTCGAGGGCTAAACTGAAGACGGAGCCCGATTGCTGTGCAGAGGTGCCTTTGGCAACCATTACGTAGACCTTAGCTGCTGGAGTTCGGTTTCTCCAATCGCTGACCTTGACGCTTTGCTCTCGGGAGGCGGGTTGAAACCGCTCAATCGAACCGTCCGCTCATGTATCCCATTTGGACCGAAACATTTTGACTGATCATCGCAGGCAGGCAATCGACACGGCGGGTGCCGTTGTCGTCAAAGTGGGCTCACGCGTGTTGACCGACCCCCAGGGACGGCTCGATTATCAGCGGATCGAGCGGCTGGCGGGGGGCCTTTGTGCGCTGGCGGCCAGCGGTCGGCAGACGATTTTGGTCAGCAGCGGAGCGGTCGCCGCCGGAGTGGCTAAGCTGAATTTACCAGCTCGCCCCCTGCTCGTCTCTCGGCTGCAGGCGGTTGCTGCGGTCGGCCAGGCGCATTTGATCCAGGCCTATGAACAGGCGTTGGCACCCTCGGGACGGCATGCGGCTCAGGTGTTATTGACCAGCGGCGATCTGCGGCGTCGCAGCAGTTATTTGAATGTGCGAAACGCGTTGCGGCAGATCCATAATTTCGGCGCGATCGCGATCATCAACGAAAACGATTCGGTGGCTGTGGCCGAGCTGAAGACGACATTTGGCGATAATGACCGTCTGGCCGCCGCCGTGGCTGGACTGCTGAATGATGCTCTGCTTGTTATCCTCTCCGACGTGGATGGGTTGTATGACGGCGATCCGACCGCCCCCACCAGTCGCGTTATCCCCACCGTTCCCCTGGTTGACCGCAGCGTGCTGGAACTCGCCGTGGACAAAACCAGCGGAGTCAGCAAGGGAGGGATGTTGAGTAAATTAAAAGCGGCTCGGCTGGCGACTTCTCACGGGCACTTCGCCATGATCGCACCGGGAAGGTATGACGATGTGCTCAGCGATGTGCTTTCAGCTGCCCCCATCGGCACGCTATTTTTACCCGCCGAGCGTCGTTTGCGCGGGCGTCGTCGCTGGATCGGCTCGTCGGCCAAAGTGGACGGGCAATTGATCGTCGACGCGGGGGCCGCGCAGGCGATTATCGAACAGGGAGCCAGTTTGCTGGCGGTGGGAATTCGCGCCGTCAAAGGAAAATTCCGTCGCGGTGCCGTGGTCAGCATCCACACCATCGACGGCGCCGAGATCGCTCGTGGACTGATTAATTACCCCAGCGAAGCGGTCCGTTCGATTCGCGGTTTGGGCAGCGAAGCGATTCACGAAATCCTCGGCGCTTGCCCCCATGACGCCGTCGTCCACCGCGACAACATGGTGCTCGATAACCAGTCGAGTTAAATAAGTGGGCCGCCTCTTTGATAGTCGGATGACATGATCGTGAGCGTGACGTTTCTCAAAATGAGTGATCAGCTCTTCTTCGCTCGCCAAAAATCCGGTGTGACGTCCGTGCGAGTGGCGATATAACGATCATCACTCTTGTCGTGCACTGTCGCACAGCCAACGCATCGAACGTTCCATGCCCAAGGGGGTTCGTTCGCCTCGGTAATAGAGAAACGTGGTAAGTCCAGCAAGAAAGATCACTGCCAAGCTAGCCGAAAAGGGAACGCTCATGGCATCTCGCCAATATGCTGTTGGCTCCTTACCGCCGAGCGTAGCGAACAGCCACAGCGGCCAAATGTGAGCAAGGTGATGGAGAATATAGATTGAGAACGAATAGCGGCTAAAGCGGATTGCGAGCTTCAACCGTCTTTCCCAGTGTTCCGAGCGGTGCGAGTCATCGATGAAATGCAGCAGGAGACCGAACGCCACCAACGTGAGCCCCATTGTTCCGATAACGTATTCAATTGTTGGTGGGAACATTTTCCAACCCGGCAGCATGTGCCGCAATCCGGAGGTGGCAGCCGGAGCGTTAAGTTGATACGACAGCCACTGCAGGCCAATCGCGAATGCCAACAGCATCAGCCCGATCCGAATCAGCGACTTCCTATCGCTCCGAGGCGTCGTACCCTGCCCGCATAACTGCCGGCCAACGACGTAGCCCACCAGGGGATAGGAGATCCACGGAAAAAAGGGAATGTATCCGACGACGAAGTATCCGATCATAATACCGGACAGGGTTAGATCGCCGTCGTAGTAGTTCTCTGGCCAATAAGCGTGGTAGTCGGCCATGCCTTGAAGAATGGGGCTAACAAAAACCGAGCCGGCCGCAGCCGCAAGCAAAACGGAGTCGGGCAGATTTCGCACACCATTTAATATCAACAATGCAGTTCCGATTAGCGTGAGCACATCCCAGTTGAACGTATCCTCGGGTAACCAGACAAGAGTATTGAAGGCAAAACCCACGCCAAGAACAAACAGGCCCCGTCGAATCGACACTTTGGAAATATCTTCTTCCGAAACGCTTATACGTTGCTGCTCACTCCACAGACAGTAACTTACCCCCGCGAGAAACGAGAAGAGCGGAGCGCCGAATCCAGATATTATCGGCACCACCCCGGAGAGATTTTCTAAAAAATGGACCCACACCATGACAAAGATGGCAACGGTTCGCATCACGTCAATCGACAGATATCTGATCAAATGAAGCTCCAAACTGGCGATTATGTAAGGCAACCAGCAATTTCGTTTATTGCGTAACAAAGCGTGTTAGCAACGTTGCGAAAGTGCTGGTGTTGTGCGACCTATGGGGAGTCGATTTCAATTGGCTGATTGACCGTCGCCGGCGTTGTCGTATCGGATGTTTCTAGGCTTGTTAAAATATCGAACGTGGAAAACACGACTTGGATCACCAGTAAAATTATGATCGCCCATTCCAGTTGATGCCCTGTTCGAGCAATCATATAGTCACTGGTTCGCTGCGCGCAGCTTTCGTAGAGCTCCGCGAAGGGCTGCAGTTGTTCGTTTAGAACTTCATGACGATGGACCAGTTGGGCGCGCTCACGATAACGCTCTGATGCCTGACTGGCGTAGGTAGGCGGATACACGTGCGGTGCATGGATTGCTGACGAAAGACGCTCTAGGCGGCTGCGAAATCTGCGCACAGAATTGTGATTCTCAACCAGTTGGGCTCGTGAACCGAGTTGACGTTCACCAAACTGAAAACTCATCGGAATATCATCATCCCATCGGCTCCAGTTAGCAGCCAGCTCGGATTCCAGCCGACCGACTTCTCGCTCTAGAAAAAACGCTTCCAGCATCGCCTCCATCAGTGGAACGGTTCGATCTTCGGTCAGTGTGAAAATAACCATACGCCCGCCGGATTGCAGAATCGTGCAACCCTGCAGCTGCATGTTGCGAATCATTTCCACCGCCGCCTGGTCACCGGCGAGCCATGCTTGTGCGGCCACTAATATTGTTTCGGGAACGGGGGATTCCATGGCCATGACTTTCATGACCACCTCTGCTGGCTGGGCAGATAAGCTGGCATCCAGTTCCTGAACTTGCACCGCAAGCGGAGCCCGAAGCTGGAACAACGCTTGATCGCTCGATGCGGACTGCTGGAACGCCTCCTGTTGCTCACCGAATTTGGGTTTACTTACATCAGCGAAGCGAAACCTGCGCTGCGGACATTTGTGAAAGCGGTCGTCAGTCATTAATGATTATCTCCTGGTAGCAACTCGGTTCAACCGAGACATTCTTATATAAATTTTGGTTGCCGGATGTTACCTGGCGCTGAATCAATTCAGCTGAAATCCAGCGTGCAACGTAATCTGCTGAGTCGAGCACTCCGTTGAGCGTCGAGTCAAAGAGGTAATCACCCACGAACATCAGTTCTGGATGTTGCTGGGGTTCGGGTTGGTGGCGTTGATCGTGTGGCAGC
>CAZHTX010000096.1:0-7679 GCA_964535475.1 uncultured Pirellulaceae bacterium | reverse complement strand
CGAGTCGCGGATGTCGGCCAGCCGGGATCGCATTGACCGCGTTGGCCCAGCGATGGATACGTCCTTCCAGGAATTCCTCGCGTCCAGACTCTAGCCAACTGGGGAGTGAATCCAAAGCTGCATCGATCAACGCGTCATCAGACCAGTCGACTCGTGCGGTCGCAGCATCACCGGCGACCAACCAACCAAGCACGCCATACTTGGGCTCGGGTACGCGAGATGATTCGTCGTAGAGACAGGAGCCATCGAATTGGTCCAGCATCCAAAACGAATCTTGCAAATGGCGGTGCCAGAATCTCGATTTGAACAGGAGGGTGATCCGCAGGTAATGTGCGGGATAATGGTACTGCTTGAAGTGCCGGTTAACTGCTTGATCCAGAATTGGGTCAGGGAACACCAGCGATGGGATAGCATCATGTGGTAATGCAATGACGACCCAGTCGAACTCCTCACATACGGGTCCCTCCCGCATGGAGCGACTCGTAATCTGATATTTCTGCCCATCCTTCTTGATAACCGATAAAACTGGACGATTGGTGTGAATGGTCGCCTGTAGCCGTCGGACAAGTTCTTGAGGCAACCGTTCGTTGCCGCCGTCGATCCCGTAAAGTGCCATGTATGCGGGATCATTCATTAAGTAGTTATGAAGACCGTAACGCAGGCTGGTTTTATCAGGCTCCGTTGCCAAATCGCTATGAATCTGAACCGTAACGTATCTGCGCGCATTGTCGTCTTGAAGATGGTTTAGGAATGGCTCGAAAAAATCCATCGTCGCTTGCAAATCAAGAACCCCCTCGGGGTCATCCGACGAACAAAACGCCTGGGGTACAACGGCATCTCGAGCGAGACAATCAAACCGCATCAGTTCACGGCGTGCGGATTCGCCGAATCGCGTTGCGACATCGTCTAGGTTTGCAATGACACAGTCGTCGAGGATACAGGCCGCCCCGCCCATTGTGCGAATGGGAAGTCCGAGTTCCTGAATCAATTCCTTTAGCGGATCTTCGCCGAAATGCGAATAGTCATAAAATTCGGCAGCCCCCGCCTCATAGCGCACATTCGCTGATTGAAAAGATGGAGTAACAATTTTTCCGCCAGTCCGATCCGATGCTTCGAAAACCGTGATCTGGATCGGGACTGCGGAGATCTGCTCAAGTCGGTAGGCGGTCATCAGACCTCCTGGACCACCTCCTATGACAGCAATCTTTACTGGGGACATTCAAACACTTTGCAGCTCATAGGAGAAAGACGAGGGAGATACCCAGTTTCGCGGAACGACAAACAGGACAGCAAGCGAAACTAGGGTTAGCCAAACTCAATTGGTCGGATTCGGCCTGGTCGGGAAACCATTGCCGGGTCCTCCCCCAGGATCACCTCCAGTACCAGGTCTTCCAGCACCAGGTCTCCCAGCACCAGGTCTTCCAGCACCAGGTCTTCCACCGCCAGGTCTCCCAGCGCCGGGTCTTCCAGCGCCGGGTCTTCCAGCGCCGGGTCTTCCAGCGCCGGGTCTTCCACCACGAGGTCTTCCGGCACCGGGTCCCGGGCCGCCCGCCCTTCCGCCACCTCGCTGAAAATCTGATGAAGGGGTTCCGCGATAAAAGCGAGGAACAACAGGCCATTCTTCCGTCATGAAATAGGCATAAGTGCCTTCGGGAAATTCAGGAGTGATGGTTTGACGTCCATTGCATTCGTCCAGGTCTCCGCTGCCCTCGACGAATTCATAATCTTGGATGAAGGTGCCGTCATATTTGCCGCCGGGAGCATTCCCGGCTGGGCGCTCACCTTTTTTGAGTTGATAACTCGACGTGAGCTTTTGAATGTGCGAGTTCGGTTCTTGTGGGTTGCTGTAACCGTAAACTGCGTAAATCGGGAATCCATCAGCGGCCCATCCGATTAATGGAGAGTGCGCGTTTGATTCCAGTTTCACCGTATCGAGCAGCCCAGTCGGGAGTCCGTGGTAGTGATATTTCCCGCTCGGCTGGACGTGGGCATGCGAAACGTCGATGCCCAAGGCAATTGCCCCGGATAGAGGTTCGTAACGCCAACTTCGATCTCCAGCGTAAACCTCGGCTGCGGACGGGTCGAAAGGCACGCCGTTGATGGCAACTCCAAACTCCCCATTCATCGGCGTTACTTCGTCGGCGACCTGCGGATGGGCGGGGATACGGTATTCCAGTCGCTGGGGAGTCATGCGGTTTGGATTTCCGCGACCTGGAAATTGGCCGACTTTGTGAGCTGGGATCGCATTGGCTATGATAACTCGCTGGTCGCCAACAATTTTAATTGAAACAACATTGTCCGCGTCGGGCGTCACCGTGGAAGGCTGCAGGATGAGTTCGCCTTTTTCATTGACGCGATGAGTTCGCTGTGCCAGGGCAACACTAGGCGTTGCGAGTGCATGAGCGGCAAATGCCAGGGCCCCAAATATCAGCGTGTAAGGGCGGAAATCAGCTGTGGAGTTTTTCACAATCAGCTCCTGTCTGGAAATCGAATAAGTTGCATTTTGAAAAGTGTGGTAAGCTTTGCGACACGCGAAACGCTGAAAACAAGCTGGAAATCACAGAACATTTCGGCTAGCCAAGATTCATGCGTGGTGGGCCACGTCATGGGGCCAAAAATTCTTATTAAAATGACAATTTCCGGCCGAGTCGCTGAAATGAGGTGAATCTCGCGGCCGAAGCGTGGGCGAGCAAGTCAAGCCGCAGCGGTGGTTTTTTCCAAATATCTTGTCTTTGTGAACTAGGCAGGCAACAATAACGCGATGAACGGCGAAGTGACCCAGGTTCTGTACCAAATACAAAACGGCGACCAACAGGCAGGCAGCCAGTTGCTGCCGTTGGTGTACATGGAGCTTCGTCGCCTTGCTTCGCGTAAAATGCTTCACGAGAAGTCGTCTCACACGCTACAACCAACGGCCCTTGTGCATGAGGCCTTTCTTCGGTTGGTGGGTGGAGAGCATGCTCAGTCCTGGGACTGTCGCGCGCATTTCTTCGCAGCTGCGGCTGAGGCGATGCGACGAATCCTAATTGAATGCGCGCGGCGGAAAAGCGCGGAGAAGCGTGGCGGTGACAGACAACGAGTCGAACTGCCGATTGACGATGCGGCTGTCGATTCTGAAGACTTGGAATGGTTGCTGGCTCTGGACGAAGCATTGACGAAACTGGCTTCCGAAGATGCTGACTTGGCACGAATCGTCCAGTTGCGGTACTTTACCGGCATGACCGTCGACCAGACCGCAGAACTGCTGGACGTTTCGCCCCGGACAATCAAGCGAAATTGGACGTATGCTCGAGCTTGGCTCCGTAGAGAAATGGAAGGATGAGTAGTGCGGCGAACTGAGAAAACAATTTTTCTGCAAGCACTGGAAAAACTGGGGCCGGCTGAACGCAACGCCTACCTTGATAAGGCTTGTGGGGACGACAATACGTTAAGGGCAGCTGTAACGCGGTTGCTGGAAGCGAGCGAATTACCAGATAACCCGCTGGATCAACCGCCAGTCTCGCTGCCTTTTTCTGAGGTCGAGCTTTTGTCGGGTAGTCAGTTGATTGGCCAAACGATCGGCGTCTATCGACTAATGGAACAAATCGGCGAAGGTGGATTCGGGCTTGTCTTCGTCGCCCAACAGGAGCGCCCGGTTCGTCGCAAAGTAGCGCTCAAGATTGTCAAACCAGGCACGGGATCGAAGGAGGTGATCGCTCGATTTGAAGCCGAACGGCAAGCTGTCGCGATGATGGATCATCCCAACATCGCTCGCATCTTTGATGCTGGCGTAACTCCCGACGGCCGCCCCTATTTTGTGATGGAGCTGGTGCGTGGAACTCCGATCGTGGAATTCGCGGATTGTCGCAGAATGACGATCAGTGAACGACTGAAACTGTTTATCGATGTTTGTTCAGCTGTCCAGCACGCCCATCAAAAAGGTGTGATTCATCGCGATATCAAACCTTCCAACGTGATGGTAACTCTGCATGACGAAAAGCCTGTTGTCAAAGTTATTGACTTTGGTGTTGCGAAAGCTATTGGCCAATCATTGACAGATAAGACGATTTATACGCGTTTTTTCTCAATGATCGGCACTCCGCTTTACATGAGTCCCGAGCAGGCTGAGATGAACGGACTCGATGTCGACACGCGGAGCGATATCTACTCGCTGGGAGTGCTGCTGTACGAATTACTCAGTGGCACAACCCCTTTCGAACGCGCACGACTCGACTCGGCGGGGCTTGATGAAATGCGGCGGATCATTCGCGATGAGGAGCCGCCACGACCAAGCAGACGAGTGACCACGTTTGGCGACAGACTCACTACCATTTCAGCTTGCCGACAGGTTACCACCAGTCAGCTGCCGGCTTCGCTAGACGGTGACCTGGATTGGATCGTGATGAAGGCGATCGATAAGGACCGCGCCCGCCGATATGACTCGGCTACTGCAATGGCAACTGACGTTTCACGATTTCTGGAACAACAGCCGATCGAAGCTCGGCCACCCAGTGTGAACTATCGCCTGCGGAAATTCGCGAGACGGAATCGAGTTGCTCTTTCCACCGGAGTCCTTGTATTTCTTTCGATGTCTCTGGGGACCGTCGTAAGCCTGTGGCAAATGCGACTTGCCATGCAGGAACGCAATGCTAAGGAACTGGCTCTCCAGGAAATTGAACAGTTTTCGGCCAACGTGACGAAAGCCCATGCGGCGATTGCTAGTGCCGAAACCTATGCCGACTCCCAGCAATGGGAGCAGGCAAGAAATCAGTTTGACACTGCGGTTCAACAGCAACCAAGCTACTATCTACCCTATGTCAGTCGCGCACAGTTTTTCATTCGCTTGAACCTATGGCAGGAAGCCGCGGACGACTACGCCAAAGCCATCGAATTGGGAGCGGCGACCGATACACCGCCATGGTGGGGAACTGCCTGTCTGTTCGCATGGACAGATCACGACGCGGCACTTGCTGGCTTGTCAGCACCGATCGAACAGCGGATCGCCGCAGGCCAGAGAATTGAAAGCTGGGAGTATTTACGTTTAGGCCTGGCAGCTCCTGGCCAGCTAAGTTCTGCATCATATGCAGACCTCGCGAAAACAGCGGAAACATGGCTCGGTGACATGCGTCGGCCGGGCTCACGCGGAATGGCCGCCCGAGGTTATCAGCCACAGCATCGACGTGCCCTCGTCGGCGACGCAGGTTTTTCAGGGCCATCCAGAACAGGGCAACGGAACATGCCTGCCCAAGGTTTTTTGCCAAGACCCGTCTGTGAATACGTCTGCGGGCTCGCTCATTTGAGGGCTGGCGATTTCCAGCGGGCCATCGAGAGGTTGAAAGAATCTGGCAGCAAGAACTGGCCCGGTGTCGGGCTGATTCAAGCACCACTAGCAGTCGCTTATGCCGCCACAAATCGCCAAACGGAAGCATTGTCTGCACTGCAAGAGTCGCAGGCCGCTATTATTCGAGCGGCTAATAATCTGTTAACCGACGATGGGCGTCGACGAACTCAAACACCGTGGTTTGACTTTATTGAGCAACTGCAGATTCATCGAGAAGCAACCTTAGCCGTTACTGGTGTAATCCCCGGTAATTTCGAGCTGCTCGACCAGCTCCGCTGGCAGGCTCTTGAGCGAATTCAGAATCGACCTTAACGACACACTCATGTGCACGCTGGGCGGGCGCAGAGAAAGGTATAGGGCACAGGGACAGGTCTTGTTGTTTTGTTATGGTCGGTTTCGGCCGGAGGATGCGGCATTGGCTTTCCGACTGGGCCAGCTGATGTGCCAAACACAACCAACGAGCCTGACATCGCCATCAGAGTCGATACGAACAAAGCCTGCCTCTGGCGAAGCCCTCCACCTCATCCTATGCCCTGCTTCCGCCGGGATTGCCCCGGACCTGAGCAACAAGTGGCAGCTACCCCGTCTGGTATCTTTACTTCCTGTTAGGGGGCGAATGGTCGTCGTAGTATTCCAGCCTACTGCCTGACGCCAAAAAACATTTATAGGCCGAAAGCCGCCAATAAAAATAATTCAAAAAGAGTCGCCAGGCAAAACAAGTCGAAATCCCGCGTCTGACCCCAGCAAAGCTCTCCGCCTCGTTGGACAGCGTCAGGTTGACTCGGACCAGATTTCCATGCTTGCTTGTCCCGGCGGGATCACAACTGGCAGCAACACGCTAGCTGCCGCACCGTTTTTCGCGCGCTGCCGCCCTATCGCTTTGGGCGGCAGCGCTCCGTGGCGTGGAACAACGCCTACGGCTCCCGTTCTTGGTCTGATGGCATGGGATACGGTTCGGCGAAGGCACCGAAGGCGCCGAGTCCGCCGTCGACTTCCAAATCGGTTGCCGTCACAAAGGACGCATCGCTGCTGCTGAGCCACAGCACCGCGTGGGCCACTTCTTCTGGTTTGCCGATGCGGCCGACCGGATGGCGGTTGGCCAATGCCGCACCGCCACCTTGAGCCTGGAGAGTGGCACGAACCATCGGCGTATCAATCGCACCGGGCGAGATGGAAACGACGCGAATCCCGTCGCGAGCATATTCGATGCCCCACTGTTTCGCCTGCATCACGTTGGCCGACTTGATCGGACCGTACACGCCCACTTCTCGGGCCGTGCGATGAGCTTGCCCGCTGGACATGTTCACAATCACGCCACTGCCTTGTTCCCGCATCACACGCAGCGCGTACTTGGCCATGAAGGTATAGCCAGAAAAATTGATCGCGACCATGCGATCCCAGATCTCGGTGGCCAACTGGTCGATTGGCCGATAAGATTCCGAAGGCTGAATCGCCGCATTGTTAACCAAGACATCGACCGCCCCGAACGCTTCGACCGTCTTGGCAACAGTCTGCTGGCAATCGGCCTCAACCGATGTATCGCAGCGATAGCACTGCACCTTTGGCGGCAGGTTTTCACCCGAGTCGTCGACATCGGCACAAACGACTTGGGCACCTGAATTGACGTAAGCGCGACAGATCGCGCGGCCAATCCCTGCGGCGCCCCCGGTGACGATGACAACGCGTCCGCGATTGTCGTAGCGGACGCTTCCTGTTGGGCGAGATTTGATCATGGCAGAGAACTTATTAGTGAATGGAAACACCCACGTTTTAGAGTAGCATCGCAGTGCTGAGAACATAGCCACAATCTGTTGCGGTCACTATCAGAAGATCTCTCCAAAATTCGCAACAAGTCGGCCGCGCCCCTTTCACCAGAGCTAAAAATCCATGCCGTCACAATTCCACCAAAACTGCTAACTGAATAGGGCTGAACGGCTGAACGGGGCTGAACGGGGACAGGTCCCGCTGATTTGGCTGGAGCGGGGGCAGCGTGGGGAATTCGGGGCCGGTGGCGGTTCTTGACGGGCTGAACGGGGACAGGTCCCGCTGATTTGGCTGGAGCGGGGGCGGCGTGGGGAATTCGGGGCCGGTGGCGGTTCTTGACGTGGGAAAACTGGGCGGAGGTGGGCAATTTTGGGCTGTTTTTGCTAAGTTTTTCGCCTTCGGCGCGCACTTTCAGCGGTAACCGACGTCAAATTCTTTTTTTCGCCGGATGCTTGGTGTGGCCTGCCGCTTGCCGCGATCAACCCGCTGGCTATTCGGGGGCGCCAGCTTCCGCGCCAGCTCGATCTTTCCGCGACGGTGTGTTGCGGGCAAAGAATTTCATGCTGGCGATCAACGCGTGACCACCCAACTCGGC
>CAZHTX010000095.1:10387-14692 GCA_964535475.1 uncultured Pirellulaceae bacterium | reverse complement strand
CAAAATGTTGACCGGAACAGTCAACCGAATCACCCGCCGGGCAACCGTCTTGGTGGAGGACCCTCGCGGCGAGCGGTTTGCCGACGGCAGGCTCTATCGGCGATTCTACGTGCCATTGGAAAAATTGACCCCAGTCGGGCGTTAGCGGTGCGGCCGGGCGTTAGCGGTGCGGCCGGGCGTTAGCGGTGGAGTTCAATCGAGGGAATCTGTCTTTCGCCGCAGCGAGGAGTTTTGTTAAAGCCGCAGGTGGCATCTCGCTGGAGTTCCGTTGGTTTGTTCGGCGAGCGACTTGCCTATTCCCTCAATTACTCCGTTTCGCCCGCCCGACGGGAGAAGTACCGATGTCGCAAAAACAAAGCTTGCGTGCCATTTTGCTAACCAGCATGGCCCTCAGTCTTACCTTTTTGGCTGCTCCTTGCCCGGCCGGTCCACCTTCTTTCTTGCGTTTGTTCGGCAAGAAAAAAGTGGAAGCGGACCCCAGCAACGAGTATCGCTTGACGGAGGTCGAAGGCCCTTGGATGATTTTGGCGGCAACGTTTACCGGTGATAGTGGCGCGCGAAAATCGCGGCAGCTGGTGATGGAATTAAGGTCGGAATACAACTTACCTGCTTATGTCTATCGCGAAGATTTTGACTTTACTCAGCAAGTTGGGTTATTCGAACCCACGCAAAAGCCGTTGCGGTACGCCAATGCCGCTCGCTTTAATGCCTACGCAGTCTTGGTCGGTGAGTTTGACTCTGTGAACCACCCAGAAATCGAGAAGGCGTTGGAAACGGTCAAAATTATCAACCCGCCAGTTTTCAATCAATTGCGAGCTGAAGACGAAGTGGGCGCGATGGCATCCATCCGCCGCATCAAGAACCAAATCTTGCAAGCCAGCAAAGAGGCCGAGGTCAAGCGGGGGCCCATGTACAACGCCTTTGTGACTCGCAATCCACTCTTGCCAGAAGACTTTACTCAGGCGCCTGAGGTTGATTCGTTTGTGCAAAAATTGAATCAAAATGTTGAGCACAGTTTGCTGGAATGCGACGGCAAATTTACGGTCGTTGTGAGAACCTTCGAGGGACTGTCCACAACCATGGTTGGCGGGCGGATCAAAGATGAAATGACGCCCAGCAAAGAGCGTTTAGACCAAAGTATGGCGATGGCTCACAAGATGGTTGAAGCGCTTCGCAAAGATGGCGTTGAAGCTTTTGAGTTTCATGATCGCTCCAAGAGTTTAGTAACTGTCGGTAGCTTTGATTCCCTCGGCGAAAACTTGCGAAGCGGCTTTCAGTACAGCCCGCAAATCCAAAATATCATGCGAGTTTACGCTGGCACCGAACGGATCGGACGCAATCCGCAAGGGGAAGTCGTGCGGTACGTTCACAACATCGAAAAGATTCCTTTCGATCCGGAACCACACCCGATTGCCGTGCCACGGGCCAGCAAACGAGGACTCTACTCGGCGTTCGGACGCAAATAGTCAATCGCGCACTTAGACAGGATCGGTCGATGTTAGGATTGGTATTGGGAACGCATAACGCTAAGAAATTAGCCGAAATGCGACAATTGTTGGCTCCCAGCGGCATCACGGTCCGCTCGTTGGCCGAACTTCCCAACGCCATCGAAGTGGCAGAGACGGGGACCACGTTTCAGGAAAACGCTCAACTCAAAGCGGTGCAGCAGGCGCAACATTTAGGCAGTTGGGTGTTAGCCGAAGACAGCGGCCTGTCGGTCAACGCGCTGGCGGGTCGCCCCGGTGTCTATTCGGCTCGTTACGCTGGCGAGCAAGCAACCGACGAAGAGAACAACGCCAAGCTGCTCGAAGAACTTGGCTCCACACCGGATGCTGGTCGGGGTGCGTTTTATACGTGTCAATTGTGTTTGGCGAATCCGGCCGGCGAAGTGATTTTCGAAGCGAGCGGGCGATGTTACGGTCGCATCGGCTGGACACCTGCTGGGGAACATGGCTTCGGTTACGATCCCTTGTTCATTATTCCTGAATATCACCGCACGTTCGCCCAACTGGGACCACATAGCAAGCGGGCGATCAGCCATCGGGCCCGGGCCATGGCGTTGCTGCGCCGCGATTTTCGACCGCCAGCGGATGCCTGAGAAACTATCCGAAAGGCGTTGGACATTGATGGTCGCAGGCTGGGGCTCGAGAGAATACTAGCCGGCGCCATCCTCGGTTTGCGGGTTGGTTCTGAGTGATTCTTGCAGACGTCTCAATTTCCTCAATGCTCGCCAGAGCGGCTTCCCAGCATTGCTTGAATCAGTGTGATGCAGGATCGCTGTCACGATTGGGCTAGCGGCGGGGATCACAGTGCCCTCGGCGGGAAGGTCGCACCACTGGATCTTGTCCGGCTCCAATTCGCACTGCTGAGCCCAGGCGGTCAGTTGATTCAGCGAAAAAATCAGTTCCCGCGGCGCCCAAAGCACAAACTTAATGATTGAAGCTGGCGACCCGCTTGGTAGATGAGCCGAGTTGGCCAAATTGTCCGAGTTGCCTGACTTGTTGGCGGGTGGCTCGAATGCCATTTTCTTCAGCTGTTGGTCCTCAAGCTGGTAGCTGGCCAGCTGTGCGTCGACGAGGCTGCTGGCGAAAAGTCTTTCCCAGACTTCCATCGACGCGGTGTAGCGAGGATTTAATTCCAGCAGCCAGGGTGATGTTCCATCGCGGCTGAGCAACCAGTCGCTGCCGAGCAGGCCCACGAAATTAACTTTGCGGATTAATTGCGCGGCGAATTCTAAGATCGCGGCCCGCTCATGGGGTTGAAGTGGATAGGGTCCTAGTGAACCGCCGTAGAGAAACGGGCTGGCGGGCTGGGAATAATTGATTGCGCGGCAAGTGCTGAGAATTTTTACCCCTCCGGGGCCGCCGCACAAAAGGTTCACACCAACTGCTCGACCGGAAACATGTTGTTGCCAGTAACGATCCGCCGGAGCGTCGGCGGCAGGGTCAACGATAGCGGCCTGCCCTGGGAGGGAGGAGGCCTCCTCATCGAATCGCACCCCTAATCCGGCCGAGGAGCGGATGTGTTTCGTCAGCCAGCCTGCTCGCGACTGGGTTGTGTTCGGCTGGTGCGCCGTCGGTCGGGTAAAGCGGGTCGGCGGGAATCGCACGCACGTAGCCTTGGTCATTTGTTGAAGCAAGTGCGGGTCACGCAGTTGACGCAAGACATGGGTGCTGGGAATTAGTAATTTCAGTGCATTGCGAAGTGGCTCGAGGTGCTCGAACCAGCTTTCCAGGCCCCCGCAGGAAAGTGCCACGAGGTTCAGTGCAGGTGGGCACGTTGGGAGCTTTTGGCGACAACAGTCGATTGCAGAAAGCAGGCTGCCGGCGGGGTCTGCGGGATCGAGGGGGGCCCAGAATTTGGCCCAGCGGCGCGTATCCTGGTCGCCAAACTGGTCGACGGCGATTACTCGGTAGCCAGCTTTGGCGGCGGCTTCGCTGGCAGCTCGCACCGAGGCTCCGAAAATTAGAATCCAGCCAGTCGATTCGTCGAGCGGTAGAGGCATCTTGGACGTTAATACGGGAAAAAGGGCTTGGGGAACGGACATTTTCCGGGCCGGCGTGGGTAAGGTGCTTGCACGAGCCGGTGGGTGTGATAACCTGCTCGACACACCTACGAACGGTGCCGCGGGGGGCGAGAGTTGATCGACCGTGCCCGCATGATCGTTCGTTGTAAACCCAATTCAACCTTGGAGATTCGAGCATGCAGTTTTATATCGGTGAAGCACTGACCGGCGACGGCAATGAAATCGCTCACATCGACCTCATGATTGGCAGCAAGAACGGACCTGTGGGTACCGCTTTCGCAAATGCTTTAGCCAATCAAAGCGAAGGGCACACCAATTTGTTGGCAGTGTTGGCTCCGAACGTAGCGGTTAAGCCTGCTACGGTCATGGTGACGAAGGTCACGATCAAAGGCATGAAGCAAGCTGTGCAAATGTTCGGCCCCGCGCAAGCGGCTGTGGCCAAAGCGGTTGCCGATTCGGTTGCTGACGGCGTGATCCCCAAGGATCAAGCCGAAGACTTGGTGATCGTTTGTGGTGTCTTCATTCACCCCCAAGCCGAAGACGATCAAAAGATCTACAACTACAACTACGAAGCAACCAAAGACGCGATCGCCAACGCCATGGGCTCCAAGCCATCGGCCGACGAAATGGTCGCTCAGAAAGATTCCGCGACACACCCGTTCCGCGGTTTCTAATGCACTTCGACATTGGTCTTTCGGTTATGTCAGCCGTTTAACGCTTGCGTACGGTTTTGAGGAACCGCACGCTGGCGCGTTGCGGCTGATTCCGTTTGGTTATAT
>CAZHTX010000095.1:0-10287 GCA_964535475.1 uncultured Pirellulaceae bacterium | reverse complement strand
GAACCGCACGCTGGCGCGTTGCGGCTGATTCCGTTTGGTTATATTAGCCGTTGAGCGCTAGCTCACGGTTCCGAGGAACCGCACGCTGGCGCGTTGCGGCTGATTCCGTTTGGTTATATTAGCCGTTGAACGCTAGCTCACGGTTTTGAGGAACCGCACGCTGGCGCGTTGCGGCTGATTCCTTTCGCTTATGAACCGCACGCTGGCGCGTTGCGGCTGATGCCTTTCGCTTATGTCAGCTGTTAAGCGGTAGCGCACGGTTCCTCTTTGTTACGAGTGCTTGATGTCGACACCTAAAATCTTAATGCAACTTGATGTTGACGCTCACCCCAGCAGTTTCGACGCGGTGGTTGCGGTCGACTCGGGGGTCGATCATTTGTTGCAGTACGGCAATATCGATCCCGAAAATGTCGCATCCCTGATTCATGGTGCGATGTTTACCCGCGGCGGCGATGCGCTGGCGAACACAGCAATTTTTATCGGGGGTAGTCAAGTCGCGGCCGCTGATAAAGTCTTATCGCAGGTGTTGAAAACTTTCTTCGGGCCCGTTCGCGTATCCGTGTTGTTCGATGCCAACGGCTGCAACACGACTGCGGCGGCCGCGGTCCTTTCGGCCCAGCGACATTTGGAATTTAGCGGGGCCACCGCCACCGTGCTCGGTGCTACCGGGCCGGTCGGTCAACGTGTGGCTCGTTTGTTAGCCGCGCTCGGCTGTCACGTCCGCATGGGCTCGCGCACCGCGGCGCGAGCTCAGCAGGCTGTTCACGCTGTCGGTCAATTTGTCGATCGTGATTTATTGGAACCATTCGCGGCCGAGAATGAAACGGATGTTGCCGCCGCACTCACGGGTGCTGACGCCGTATTCGCTTGCGGCGCAGCCGGTGTCCAGCTGGTTTCCGAGGCCACTTGGACGAACGTCGATTCACTCAAAGTCGCCATCGACTTAAATGCGGTTCCACCGGCCGGGATTGAGTCGGTGGCGGTGCAGGATCGGGGGCGTGAAGTCGGGGGCTGTGTCGTCTACGGGGCAATTGGTGTCGGTGGCTTAAAAATGAAAATCCACAAAGCGGCTATCGCGGCTCTGTTCGAAGCCAACGATCGCGTTCTGGACGCCGATGAGGTCTTTGCGATTGGCAAAAATTTGCTGTGAGCTGTCTCATCGTTCCCTACATTCCCATTTGTTCTCTGGGATCGGATAGTCCATCGGCGAGCCGGCGCAAGGCTTCGGTTTCAATCTGACGAACACGTTCCCGCGTCAGCCCCAGTTCCGCGCCGATTTCTTTCAGCGTATGCGGCTCGCAACCATCAAGGCCGAACCGCAATTTCAGCACGGTTGCCTCCCGCCCCTCGAGCGTATCGAGCAACTGCATGGCGTGACGAAGAATGTCGTGATCGAGCAGTTCCTCATCGGGGCTTTTGAGGCGTTCATCCATCACCATTTCGCCCAGCGACCAACCGGCGTCTGTTTGGTCGCTCTGCGGAGTGCTGTTGCTGATCCGGATCGCCTTCTTGATGATTGGCAACTTTTTCTTCGGCAGCCCCAGCACGCGGGCGATTTCCTCGTGCGTCGGTGTGCGGCCGAGTTCTTCGGTCAGCCGCGCTGAAGCTCGTCGCCATTTGCTGAGCAATTCCACCATGTAGGCCGGAATTCGAATCGTCTTAGCACTGTTGATCAGAGCGCGTTTGATCGATTGTTTAATCCAGTAACTGGCATAGGTGCTGAACCGTGTGCCGACGCCCGGATCAAAGCCTTCCACGGCGCGGAGCAAACCTAGGTTGCCCTCCTCGATCAAGTCTTGCAGCCCCAACCCTTTGCCCGTGTAACCACGTGCGATATTGACAACCAGGCGGAGGTTGGCGCGGACCATGCGATCTCGAGCACGGACGTCACCATCAGCGATCTGCGCCGCCAGTTCCTGCTCTTCTTTGGCAGAAAGCAGTGAGGTTTCGTTAATCTCGCGGAGGTAAGTCTCCAGCGGAGATTGGGCTGCTCCGGTATTGCGTTTGCGAAGCGACATCCGTGCTTCTTGCAATTCGGCAACGGCTGGATTCATTGATTCATCAAAGGATTCCGACATGGCGGAGTCTCAGTACTCAGATGGAAAGGGGAGGTATGACCATGGCGACCTTGCCAGCGCTAGCAACCAACAGGGAGGTGTTGGGGTGAGGTTTGCTATGCTGACGGGGCATCCCAAGGTAAAGGCGGCAACGCGCCCAGCGACAATGTCACTACCGGGTATGAAAGAGCGAATCGGCACTCGTTTGGGGACTTCTGGAAAGGAATACCCAGAGTTCCCAAGACTCCGAAGAACACGGATCTGCGCAAATTACCGGTCAGAACGGCATTCCCAGTCAACCGGACGCTGTTTTTGCTCGCCGGCCAGCCTCGGCTTTAGCTGGCCAAATACCGCCCAGTCACGCTGTCAGCCGTGGCGGCGATCACCGCCGGCGGGCCCGCGGCCAGTATCTCGCCACCGCCGCTGCCGCCATCGGGGCCTAAATCAATCAACCAATCACAAGCCTGGGCGACATCCAAATTGTGTTCGATCACCAGCACGGTGTTGCCGCGCTGGACCAGCGAGGTGAGCACATCGATCAATCTGCTGACGTCCTCAAAATGGAGCCCGGTTGTCGGTTCATCGAGTAGATACATGGTTTGTTGGCTGGCTGGTCGAGCCAGCTCGGTGGCTAACTTTAAGCGTTGCGCTTCACCCCCGCTGAGCGTCGTGGACGATTGTCCCAACCGTAAATATCCCAACCCGACTGCTCGCAAGGAATCCAAGAAACGTTTGATCTTGGCAAACTTATCAAAAAACTCCGACGCTTCGTCCACGGACATTTGCAACACATCGGCGATCGTGGCCTGCTTGTAACGAACGCGCAGCGTTTGCTGATTAAAGCGTTTACCACCACACAGGCTGCAGGTTACAAACAGATCGCTGAGGAAGTTCATTTCAATCTTTTCTAAACCTTGTCCCAGGCATTGGGGACAACGTCCGGCAGCGGCGTTAAAGCTGAAACGACTGGCTGTGAAGCCACGTTGTTTCGCCTCCCGTGTGGCAGCAAACACTTTGCGAATCTCATCAAAGACACCCGTGAAGGTAGCTGGACAGGAGCGGGGGCTGCGGCCAATCGGGGCTTGATTAATGGCGATGATTTTGTCAATTGCCTCCCAGCCTTGCAGCGAATCAAATGGCCCAGGCTTGGGTGCGGTGAGTCCCAGTTGTCGCTGCAGAGCAGGATATAAGGTATCGACGATCAATGAGCTTTTGCCACTGCCGCTGACCCCCGTGATGCCCACCAACAGGCCCAGCGGGCCTTCTAAATTGACATGTTTGAGATTGTGCAGCGACGCGCCCTTAAGTGTGAGCCAAGCATCGGGTTGAGGTTCCCGCAACTCGCTCGGCGTCCCAGTCTTGATTTGCCCAGAGAGGTAACGGCCTGTTACCGAAAGAGGATTGGCGGCAACCTCCAGCGGCGAACCGACCGCCAGCACTTGACCACCATGTTGTCCCGCTCCGGGGCCCATGTCGATTAACCAATCGGCCGCGCGAATCACCGCTTCATCATGCTCGACCACGACCACCGTGTTGCCAGCTCGCTGTAGATTGCGAATCGCTTCGATCAATCGATCGTTGTCGCGTTGATGCAGCCCGATCGACGGTTCGTCCAAGACGTAACAAACGCCGACCAGTCCCGAACCGATGCTGGTCGCTAACCGCACGCGTTGCAGTTCGCCCCCGCTGAGGCTATCGGCGGGCCGATCCAGGGTCAAATATTCGACGCCCACGTGGAGCAGAAAGCGGAGGCGTTTTTCGATTTCCGCCGTTAACGGTTTGGCAACCGCCGCCGCCATGCCGGTCAGTTGCAACGACTGAAAATGTTCCAGCGCCTGGTCGGTCGAAAGGGCGGTTGTTTGTTGAATGTTTAATCCGCCCACGGTGACCGCCAAAGCGGCCGCGTGCAGACGCCCTCCACCGCAGGATTGGCACTCCAGTTGCGAGCGAAAAAGGGTTAATTGCTCTCGGCGTTTCTCCGAGCACTTACCCTCCCATTCCGCCTCCAGCAAACCAATCAGCCCGACGAAATTCGTGGTTCCATGCAGCAATTTCGTCAAGCTCGCCGCAGACAAGTTTCGCAGCGGAGTTTCCCAACTTGCGTCCTGTTTTTCCAAAAACGGTTCCACGCTGCTGCGAAGCAAATCTCGCCACTTCTTGGTGGCTCCTCGCCAAGCGGCAAACGCTCCCGAGCTTGCGGGCAGCGTTCGATTGGGAATGATTAGGTCGCCGTCAAATTGCTCGACCCGCCCCATCCCGTCACAGGCGGGACACGCACCGTAGGGGCTGTTGAAAGAAAAGCTGCGAGGTTCCAGTTCCTCGAAGCTGAGCTCACAATTGGGGCAAGCATATCGCGCGCTGAGTAAACGTTCGTCCCACTTGGCAGCTCCTGGAAGTTGAAAGACGGCGGTCAAAACCTCTTTGCCATAGCGGAGCGCCAAACGGGTGGAGTCGGCAAGTCGATCCTCCACACCTTCGCGGATGATAATCCGGTCGATCACCGCCTCGATCGTGTGATATTTGCTGGGGGATAACTCCGGGAGTTCGTCGAGCGGATAGAGTTCTCCGTTGACGCGAGCCCGCGTGAAACCGGCTTTGAGAATCTCAGCAAACACCTCTTGATGTTTGCCCCTGCGACCACGCACCAACGGGCTGAGCAGCATGAGTTTCGTGCCCGGCTCGAACTGTTGCAGCGAGGCGATGATCTGTTCGGGACTTTGCTGTAATATCTGCTGCTGACATTCTGGACAGTGGGGCTGGCCTCCGCGGGCAAACAGCAACCTCAGATAGTCATAAATCTCCGTGACCGTCGCGACCGTGCTGCGGGGATTGTTGCTGCCCGGTTTCTGGTCGATGCAGAGAGTCGGCTCGAGCCCTTCGACGTGGTCGACGTCGGGGCGTGGCAGTTGGTCTAGGAACTGTCGCGCGTAGGTGGAAAGACTTTCGATATATTGCCGTTGGCCCTCCGCGTAGAGCGTGTCGAACGCCAACGAGCTTTTTCCGCTGCCCGAAACTCCGGTGATGACGGTCAAGGCGTCGCGGGGTAAATCGACGCTGATGTCGCGGAGATTATGCACCCGAGCCCCGTGAATCCGAATCACCGGTCGATCGCAAATTTGAGAGATTGTCGCAGTTGCCGTGTCCGCTTGTCTAATCACAACCTACAATGCCTGAGAAGGGAATTAAGAAAGGCTCGGAAACGGCCAAAGAGCCCAGCCTACCGCCGATCTATGACCGCCGCAACGGATTCCATGACAACCGCAAAGCACGATTGGTCTTCCAGTTCTGACCGGGCCGCAGGCTCTGGGCCAGTGGGCTCAACGTCTCTGCCTGCCGGTCCCCCTCCGCCGCTCAATCTCCAGCAGCCCGCCAGTTGGCTCGATCGCGAACCGTGGATGTTGGCCGCTTATGCCACTTTCAGCCGCGATACCGCCGGTCGCCGCTATCCCGAAACGCCACACCCCTATCGTGGCCCCTTTCAGCGCGACCGGGACCGGATCCTGCACTGCAGCGCATTCCGCCGCTTGTCGGGCAAAATGCAGGTTTTCACCGGAGATATGGGAGAGTACCATCGCACTCGCCTGACCCACACATTTGAAGTCGCCTCGGTGGCGCGGACGATCGCCCGGGTGTTGCGTTTGAACGAAGATTTGGTCGAAGCCTTGGCACTGATGCACGACATCGGGCACCCGCCGTATGGTCATTGTGGCGAGGATGTGTTGGCGGCGTGCCTGCGTGACCACGGTGGATTTTCGCACAACCAGTTCGCCCTCACGATTGTCGAGGAATTGGAGCAGAGATTTTCTGGCAGTCCAGGGCTGAATTTGTCCGCCGAGGTGCTCTCCGGACAAGGTTTCCGAGCCGACAAAGCGGGGGCGGCGCGGGGCGATTCGCCGATTCTCGAAGTCCAAATCGTCGATGCTGCCGACTCGATGGCCTACGACGCACACGATGTCGACGACGCGGTGCAGATGGGTTTGTTAAGTATGGAAGAATTGGGCAAGCTGCAAATTGTCCGTCGCGCGCTCACGCAAATTCGGCGGCGTTTTGGCACCCTGCCCCCAACCAAATTACGCCCCGCCTTGGTGCACGAATTGATCGATCTCCAAGTCGGTGATTTTATTCAAAACGCGCTGGAACAGCTCGTACCGTTTATGGCGCGGCGCAGTGACGAAGTCAGCATGGCCGGAGTGCGGTTGGTAAATTCCACCGCCTTGGCTGGTGAGCGACAAGAGCTGGAGTCATTCCTCTTCGCCAGGGTCTATCGCCATCCCCGTTTGTTGGACGTCCGTAGTGCGGCGGAAGCACGTCTAGAGTCGCTCTTCTGTGAATTGGTGCGTGAACCCCAGCGGTTACCATTACGGTTTCGCCAGCGGAGTGAACGCATCGGTATTCAACCTGCTGTCGGTGAATACTTAGCTGGCATGACCGACCGCTTCTGTGACCAACAGTTTGCATTGCTGAATCGCGGTTCGGGCCCGCTCAGCGACTGGTGAGCGGATGCGGGTTGGTTTGGTGGTGACGCGGAACAAAACCTGAAGAATAGAATTGCCTGTCAATCGCAACTTTTTAGCAGTCACCGCTAACCGACTGTTAGCTTTTTAACTGTTGCCGTTGGCCAGGCCAATAACTTCATTTCCGTTTGGCAAACTCGTTGCCAGCAAGTGGCTCTCCTCGTCTGCTTCGTAAGCGGGCGGGGCCTGCAGGGTGGAGTAGTAAATCAAACATGAGATTGCGATTCCCGCGGAAATCAGCGTCCAGCCGATACCATAGCCAGTTGATTCGCCCGAGGTTTCAAAAAAGAACCGTTGCCATTCTTGGTTGATTTCCCCGAGACGACCGAGCGAAACGGATAAGGCATTATTGATGACGTGGATAATCATCGCTGGGAACAAGCTGCCACACCTCAGCGTAATCCAGCCCAACATCAATCCCATGACGGTAGCTGCCAGACTCTGCTGTAGCACACCGTGGGACAGTCCGAACAAGACAGCGGTCACCAGCACAGCTCGCAGGCCCGCTTGGTTTTGACGCAAGCCGTTAAAGATGAAACCTCGGTAAGCGATTTCTTCGCAGATCGCTGGAATCAAAGCTAACACCAACACCACGTTCCAGAAAGGCGCTTCGTTGACCAGTTGTTCAAACGGCCCAAGCGATTCGATCGTTTGCGGACTCAATGGATAGACCGCTTGGATTAAGCTGGCCAGCATGGCGTACGCAGGGTGAATACAGCATCCCAAGATGATCGCCACCGGCCATGCCATCGTAGGAGGTTTGTTCATATTTAGGCTGCGACGCAGCGAGCGAGTCAGCACGCATGCCATCAGCAACGCGGGTGCTAAGATGATCCCCAACTGTGGCGCAATGATCAGGCGTGCGATCTCCGGAAAGTTGGTGGGACTACTGCTGACAACCAGCTTGGCAAAGAACAGGCCGACCAGGATGATCGCCGCGCACCCGTAGGCTTGGCCAACTGACGCTTCTCCCTGGCGGTCTCGCCACAAGTGTCGCACCCAAGTACCAACACTCCATTGGTCACCACCACGGAACAATGCCGACTCATCTTCGAATTGACGGCGAGCCCAGCGAGTTGCCAAGTAGAGACAGACCCCAGTGACTACCGCGACCAACGGTAAATGGGTGATCGCCAACCAATACTGACCATCCATCAGGGCTCGGGTCAGCAGGAACATGCCGCTGACCGGGATGAGGCTATTTCCAGCGTTTAGCTCGATTCCCGGTAACATTGGCAACATCACCAAAGGTAGGGCCAGCATCATTAGAGGCATGAGATAATACTGCCCCTCTTTGCTGCTTCGCGCCAGCGACGCGACAGCCAAAGCCAGCGCGCTGAACAATGCCGAGAGTGGCAACAGTGCTAAAAGCAACCATAAGATTTGGCTGGGGTCGGGCGCTCCCATCGCGCCCCCGAAACCGCCCGCGGCAAATACTTGACGGGAGACAAATAGGCTGGTGAATAACATGCTGACCACGTTCAAGATTGCCGTGATCACGCTAAAACTGGTAACCGCAGCCATCTTGCCCATGACAATTTCGCTGCGCAGCGCCGGGCTGCAGAGCAGTGTCTCCAGGGTGCCGCGCTCCTTTTCCCCAGCGACCAAATCGATCGCCGGATAAAAGGCTCCGGTCAAAGCCCACACCAACATCACGAACGGTAGCAGCTTGGACCAGAAATTAGACTCGCCAGCAGCCGAGGGGGCCACATCGATCGACGCGACGCTGACTGGTTTCAAGATAGTTTCGTTAAGGCCGGCCGCGTCGAGTCGGGCTAAGATGCAATCGTCTCGCCATTTCGCCAGGACTTGTAAGACTTGTCGGTAAGCCGCGCTGGATGTATCCGAAGAGACGTTATGCACCACATTCAAGGCCACAGCCTGATCGGCCGCCGAGGCTTCAGTGACTTGAATGGCAACATGAAATAGGCCACTCTGGACCCAAGATTCGACTTTGGCGTTCAACTCTGCGGTTGGTAGATCGGTCTGCGTTGGTTGCAGGACCACATCGAGCGCCGAGCCGGGTTCGAGGTATGCTTCCTGGAAATGTCCACCCGAAGTAAATAAGGCCGGAGCTGCCGGGAGGTGATGCGCACCCACCACACAGATCGATGCCTGTTGCTGAGACGAAAACTGGGCAACCTGCAGCATTAGTGATCCCAATAAGGGATACAGCACTAACGGCAAAATCACGATTGTAAAGATCGTCCGTCGGTCTCGTAGTTGATCGCGCATTTCGCGCAAGTAAACTAGCGACACGATGGAGAAACGCGCTCGGAGCGGTCGTGAATCGTTCACAGCGGATCCTTACAAGCCGGAGCAAGCGTTAGTTCGGAGAGTTCGTCATGACTGCGTTGATCATGACGTGACAACAAGCCAAAGAATAACTCTTCAAAATCAAATTCTTCGTGGCGATCACGCAGTTCATCGAGCGAGCCGATATCCAGGATTCGACCTTGATGCATGATCGCGATCGCGTCACAAAGGCGTTCGACTTCGCGCATGATATGCGTGGAGAAAATGATGCATTTGCCCAGCTCGCGAAGTTGCCGAATGACATCGAGCAGGTTTCTCGCCACCAGGACATCGAGCCCCAGGGTCGGTTCGTCAAATACCAATACCGGCGGATCATGCACGAGCGCCCGCGCGATCGATACCTTTTGCTTCATCCCGGTGGAGAGCTTGGCACACGGCACGTCGCGAAAATGGTCCATCCGCAATTGCGTGAACAACGCCTCCAGGCGGTCGCGCAACAACGGTTTCGGCATGCTGTGCAGCAGTCCAAAGTACTCAACCATTTCCCAAGCCGTCATGCGGTCGTAAATGGCCGTGTTGTTGCTAACAAAACCAATCACTTGTCGGACTTCGGCGGGAGACATCACGACGTCGTGGCCGCGCACGCGAGCCCAGCCGGCTGTCGGTTTGAGGACAGTGCTGAGGATGCGCAAGACAGTCGTTTTGCCGGCCCCATTGGGTCCCAACAATCCGAAAATCTCTCCCGGCGCAACTTGAAACGACACGTGATCGACGGCTATGAACCGGCCACGTTGGATGTCGTCATACGTTTTTGTAAGTTTGTTTACTTCAATCATGGGCGCAACGGTCTCCGACGAAACCTAGCTCACCCAGATCAACGTATGTAGAAATCCGAACGAATTCTTAATCGGCGTCTTTCACGCGAAGCCGCAAGACCGTGCCGACTATCGATTCCAACGCTTGAATCTTTTCTGCCGCCGCGTGGGCGGAGCCTTCCGCCGCTTCGTGAGTCATCACGACCAGCGGTACATGGCGGTGTCCGGCAGCGCCCGTCGCCGCATGTTGAATCACCGAAGCAATTGAAACCCCGTGTGCCCCCAGCGCGCCGGTTACGCTGGCCAAGACTCCCGGGTCGTCTTTCACATGCATTCGCAAGTAGTAAC
This sequence comes from uncultured Pirellulaceae bacterium, assembly GCA_964535475.1. GTDB lineage: Bacteria > Planctomycetota > Planctomycetia > Pirellulales > Pirellulaceae > Laterigemmans. The sequence continues at coordinate 297 of CAZHTX010000095.1, read as the reverse complement.
GACCGGGCAGCTGGTCGTACGATCGTGGTTCAACGCGGGGGGGTTCCGCCACGGAGAATAGTTCTAACGTCTGGAAGGTCAACCGCGTGCGGCCCACGGCTGTATCGATCATGTCGGCAACAACGGCTGAGGCAGTCGGCATTTGTCCCGCTCCCAACCCATGATAAAAGACTGGTCCGACGGCGTCACCGACCACTCGAATCGCGTTGTAAGCGTCCTGCACTTCTGCCAGCGGTGTCCCCAGCCTAACGAGGGTGGGCGATACGTGCAGTTCCAACCCCGCTTCGCTCAACTGGG
>CAZHTX010000094.1:1994-14826 GCA_964535475.1 uncultured Pirellulaceae bacterium | reverse complement strand
GGCGAAATTAACCGCACCCTGCTGGAACAAGCTTTAAAGAAAGCGAACCAACAAGTCACCGCAGCCGACTTGGATGCGGAAATCGCCCGCGCGGCCATGTCGTTCGGCTACGTTGATCCTCAGGGCCAACCCGATGTGGCCGGCTGGTTGGCTGAGGCCCTGCAAGGTGCCGATCAAAAAGCGATCGAGCTCTACAAACAAGACGCCGTCTGGCCTTCGGTGGCGCTGAAAAAACTAGTCGGCGAAACACCAGTCACCGAAGAGGACATCCAAGAAGGTTATCAAAAGAACTTTGGGCCTCGCGTCGAAGTCTTGGCAATCGTGCTCGGCGACCAACGCACCGCGCAAAAGGTCTGGGATTTGGCGCGCACCAACCCCACCGACGAAACCTTCGGCGAACTGGCTGCCCAGTTCTCGATCGAACCGACTTCGCAAAGCAACTTTGGCAAAGTCCCACCGATTCGTCAGTTCGGTGGACAGCCGACAATCGAAAAAGAAGCTTTCTCGCTGAACAAGGGCGACATTAGTGGGATCATCGCCGCTGGTGACAAATACATCATCCTCCGCTGCCAAGGACGTACCGAACCGCTGGTCAGCGACATCAAAGCGGTGCGGGACGAATTAATCAGCGAAATTTCCGAGCGAAACCAACGTGTGGCGATGGCTGCGGAGTTCGACCGACTGAAATCGTCGGCGAAAATCTACAACGTCCTCAAGGGTGCCGCCCAGGAAGGTCAGGCCGCACAACAAGCGGCCCAGCGACCGCAAGCGGCCCAGCGACCCGGTGCTGGGATCCCCAGACGCTAGCAACCTCCCCTGCTCTCTTCCCGAGACCCCGTCCCCGAGACCCCGGGGAAAAGCGGGAAAAGTAAACAAGGCTTCCAGGCTGTGGGCTCGAAGCGGTAGGATTTAGCAAACTGCGATCCTCCGCCCTTCGACACCACAGCCTTTTTTTGTTGTTGCCAAATGACTGACTCCTATGACTTCGACGGCCCGGCAATCGACCCGCCCACCGAGGATCCAGCCCCCCAACCCTTCGAAGTTCGCTTTGCCCAACGCGTTGACCGCCTGCCCCCCTACATGTTCGGCCGGATCAACGCCCTGCTCTATCAGAAAAGGCGTGGCGGAGCCGATGTGATCGACATGGGAATGGGAAATCCCTCCGACCCCCCAGCCCAAGAAGTCATCGAAAAACTAAACGAAGCGGCCAGCGACATCCGCAATCACGGCTACAGCCAATCCAACGGACTGCTGAACCTGCGTCGCGAAGTAACCAGCAAGTACTTTCGCAAATATGGCGTCCGGCTCGATCCCGAAACCGAAGTCATCGCCTGCTTGGGCAGCAAGGAAGGCTTCTCGCACATGTGCCTGGCCCTAATGGGACCGGGCGACACGGCGATGATCCCCTCACCTTATTTTCCCATTCACATGTACGGCGTCATCTTGGCCGCCGGCAACGTGGTCGCCCTCGATGTGGCCGATCCCGACAAATTTCTCCGCAATGTCGCCTACACCTGCGAAAACCTCACCCCAGCACCCAAAGTGCTGATCGTCAACTACCCCCATAACCCCTCCTCAGCCACGATCGAACCCGACTTTTTTGTCGAGTGCGTGCGGCTAGCTCGCAAATATGGCTTCCTGATTATCCACGATTTTGCCTACGCCGACGTGGCCTTCGATAACTACCAACCACCCAGCTTCTTGGCGGCCCCGGGTGCCAAAGAAGTCGGCGTGGAATTCACCACCATGAGCAAAGGCTACAACATGGCCGGCTGGCGAGTCGGCTTCTGCGCCGGCAACCCCGACATGATCCGCGGCCTGGGAACGATCAAAGGCTATTACGACTACGGTATGTTCCAAGCCATCCAAATCGCCGCCATCGTCGCGTTGCGAGAAACCGAAGCGGAAGTGGAAAAACAGTCGACGATTTACCAAGGTCGCCGCGACGTACTGGTCGACGGCCTGCGACGCATCGGCTGGGAAGTCGAGCCGCCGCGAGCCGGGATGTTCGTCTGGACACGCGTCCCCGAACCTTGGCGGAGCCAAATGAGCACGATGGATTTCGCCTTAATGCTGCTGGAAAAAGGAGACGTGGCAGTCAGCCCAGGGAGCGGATTCGGAGCCGCCGGCGAGGGGTTCCTACGACTGGCACTGGTCGAAAACGAACAACGCTTGCGGCAAGCAGTACGGCAAATCTCCCGCTGCTTAGAAAACCAATTCTTCACTGAATCTTAACACTTCACCCCTACCGTTTTTCGCATGCACGGGCGACGATTTGTTTACAGTACCGAGGCTAAAAATGACGAAATCCGCGGCCCAGCAGGCGTGAGAGATATCTTGCAAATCTTGATTGAATTCTCGCAAAAAATGAGCGATATCTGTCAAGCTCCTGATCCGACACGACGCTGATCCTTTTACGCACAACGAGACGCAATAATGAACAGTTGGAAAGTTTTGCCGCAGCTGTTGGCGAGCTGGGGAGTGATTTTAGTGCTCACTTTCACCGGCTGCGACCGCTCCGCCCCCGGTCCGGGGGAAGCGGGCAGCGAGGGTGGCCCGGAAGTCAACGAAGAGTTGCAAGGCAAAATCTTGGTTGACGGTTCGAGCACTGTGTTTCCGATTAGTGAAGCGGCCGCTTCGCAATTCATGAAACAGTACCCGAACGTCAATATTCCCGTTGGTTCTTCGGGCACGGGGGCCGGTTTTCGCCGATTCCTGCGTGGGGAGACCGAAATTTCGGACGCCTCGCGACCGATCAAGCCTGAGGAGTTCGCCGCCGCCGTGGAAAATGGCTTGGAGTTTGTCGAATTACCCGTGGCTTACGACGGCTTAACCATCGTGGTCAACCCGGAAAATGATTTTGTCGAATCGATTACGGTCGAAGAATTGCGAAAGATTTTCACCGTTGCCGGGAGTGCGAAAAAGTGGTCGGACGTGCGAGCCGGTTGGCCGGAGCGGGAGATTGCGATCTTTGCACCGGGCACCGACTCGGGCACTTTTGATTATTTCAGCGAAGTGATTGCCGGGGATGATGGCGAAATTCGTAACGACATCAGCACCAGCGAGGACGATAACGTGCTGGTCACCGGCGTGGCCGGTTCGCCCGATGCGATTGGATTTTTCGGCGTCGCTTATTTTGAGGAGAACCGTGACAAGTTGCGAGCGGTTGCGGTGGTCGATCCCGAGACGGGGCAAGCCGTGATGCCGGATGCGGATAAGATCGAGTCGGGCGAGTACGCTCCCTTCAGTCGCCCGCTGTTTATCTACGCCAAATCCGACGCGCTTCGCCGCCCCGACGTCAAACGCTTTATTAGCTTTTATTTGGACAACGCGCCCAAGTTGGCCACATCGAAGGGTTACGTCTCGTTGCCGGCGGTGATTTACGAGCGAGCCAGCGAAAATGTGAAAGCGCGAAAATCGGGAACTCACTATGTCACCGCTGAAGGTGAGAAGCGACAAGGACCGGTCGTCGAAGTCTATGTGGACGCCAATCGCGTCGGTTTTTAACTCTTGCCGGTGACAACACCGCATGTCGTCTCTAGTCAATCAACAGATCGCCGTTTTGGACAAATCCGTTCAGGCGGTCTTTACCGCGCCGCGGCGGTCGTTGCGGGGAACCCGTGCGCGGGAGTTGTCGATTTACTTGCTGTTGATCGCTTGCGCGGCTTTTTCGGTCTTCATCACCGTCGCCATCCTGGGTGTACTGCTAAAGGAAACGCTGACCTTTTTTCAATCGCCCGACGTTAGCTTGGGAAACTTTCTCGGCAGCACCAGTTGGAATCCCCGGTTGGGCGGTTCGCGTAGCTTTGGGATCTGGGCGTTAATTTCGGGCACCACGTTGATCACCGTGATCGCGATGTTGATCGCCCTGCCGCTGGGCTTGATCACGGCGGTCTACTTGAGTGAATTTGCTCCGCGGAAGGTGCGGGCGGTGTTGAAACCGGTGCTGGAGATTTTGGCCGGGATTCCCACCGTGGTGTATGGCTTTTTCGCCCTCACCACGATCACCCCTTTCCTGCAGTGGATTGACGACGGCTTCAACATTTACAACGCCATGGCGGCCGGAATCGCGGTCGGGATTTTGTGTTTGCCGACGGTCTGCAGCTTGTCGGAAGACGCTTTGCGGGCGGTACCGGGCAGCCTCCGCGAAGCGGCTTATGGGCTGGGGGGAACACGGTTTGACGTGGCAGTCAAGGTCGTCGTCCCAGCCGCACTCAGCGGGATCATCAGTGCCTTTCTGCTGGCCGCCGCACGGGCTATTGGCGAAACGATGATCGTCTCCTTAGCAGCCGGAAGTCGGGCCCGAGTCACCTTTGATCCGCGGGACGATATTCAGACGATGACCGGCTACATGGTGCAGATGGCGACCGGTGACGTTTCCACCTTTGACTTGGCCTATTACTCGCTCTACGCGGTCGCCTTCACGTTGTTTCTGATGACACTCAGCTTGACGATGGTTGGCAACGTGGTCCGCAAGCGATTTCGCGAGAAGTACGAATGAAAAATCGACCTCCGGCGGCGATCGAACAGTCGATCCAGCGAGCCCCCAAGCGGAGCACGTCCAGTCGTGCCACGAAGAACAGCACGTTCCATGCAATTTGCATTGCCACTGCGGCCGTTTCGGTGGCAATTCTGATCGTGCTGCTGGCTTCGATTTTAATCCAAGGCGTCCCCTCCTTAAGCTTGGGGCTGATCCTCAACCCGCCCGATGACCAAGCATCCCAGGCTGGCATTTGGCCCGCCATGTGGGGCACGATTTGGGTCTGCGGATTGTGCGGCTTGATGACTTTACCGATCGGCGTGGCGACCGCCATTTTGATCGAGGAATTCCCACCGCGAACTCGCATCGGCCAGTATTTTCATGGCTTGATCCAGCTCAACATCTCCAATTTGGCGGGTGTCCCCAGCATTGTTTACGGGATCCTGGGATTAACCGCCTTTGTGACCATGTTTGGTTTGTTCAGCGATCCGAAGAACCCCAACGCTTCGCTGGAATTCGGTGCCAATACGTATTACCAATTCATGAGCGAAGGGGATCGCTCGATCATGATCCCCGTCGCCGGTCCCGATGCCCCGCGACCGACTTTGGTGGACCAGATGCCGGCTTATGATTTCGAGCAAAATCCGATTCGCATCAACGTGATCGAGCCTGGCGATCCCTATCCGGACGACGAATCGGTGTTGGCATACACCATCTTCAGCGACAGCGAGGGAGGTCCGGTCCCGAAAACCTCCTGGTACTATTTCCGCCTGCCCTTTGGTCGCGGAGTTTTGGCCGGCGCGCTGACGTTGATGCTGGTCATCTTGCCGATCGTGATCATCAGCAGCCAAGAATCGCTACGCTCGGTGCCCTCGTCCCTGCGAGCCGGCGCGTTGGGGCTGGGAGCGACCCCCTGGCAAGTCATTTGGCACGTTACCCTGCCCTCGGCGATTCCCGGTATCATGACGGGATCGATTTTGTCGATGAGCCGGGCGATTGGTGAAGCGGCACCACTGCTAATCATTTCGGGAGTGGTCTTTATCCGCCAGGCACCAAGCAACCTGATGGACGACTTTACCGTGATGCCGCTGCAAATTTTCAACTGGGCGGGGCGTCCGCAAGAAGATTTCCAGGATATCGCCGGGGCGGCGATTATTCTGTTACTGATTGTTTTGCTATCCTTTAACGCGGTCGCTGTCTTGATTCGACAGAAACTACAGAAGCCGCTGAGCTAGTTTTTATTTCGAACCGGTCATGTCGCAAAAATCAAGCACCATGCAAGACAACGCCAGTTCGCCCGATCAAGAGCCAGCGTCGCGCATTCAAGGGGATGTCGATCTCAGCAAGACGCCGGCCGCGATCGAAGTGGCGAACCTCAACTCGTGGTACGGCAGCTTTCAAGCGCTGCACGATATTTCGCTGAGAATACCAGCGAAACACGTCACGGCGCTGATCGGTCCCAGCGGTTGCGGAAAGAGCACGCTGCTGCGGTGGATCAACCGCATGAACGATACGATCCCCACGGCGCGAGCCACGGGGACGGCGAAAATGGGTGACCTCGACTTGCTCTCCCGCTCCACGGACGTGGTCGACCTGCGGCGTCGCATCGGCATCGTATTTCAAAAACCGAACCCCTTCCCCAAAACCATTTTCGAGAATGTGGCGTTCGGCCCCAAATTACACATGCGGTGTACTCGCAGCCAACTGCAAGACGTCGTCCAGTGGGCGTTGCGCAAAGCGGCCGTTTGGGACGAGGTTAAAGATCGCCTGCATGCTCCCGCCTTGGGACTTTCCGGGGGCCAGCAACAACGATTGTGCATCGCGCGAGCGATCGCCGTCGGCCCCGAAGTCTTGCTGATGGACGAACCCTGCTCGGCGCTCGACCCGGCCAGCACCTTGGCGATCGAAGATTTGATCTATGAGCTGCGTAAGCAATACACAATCATTATCGTCACGCACAACATGCAACAAGCGGGGCGCTGCAGCGACCAAACCGCCTTCTTTTACGAGGGACGCTTGGTCGAGGCCGGCGCCACCAAACAAGTCTTTACCAACCCGCAGTGCAAAGAAACGGAGGATTACGTCACCGGGAAGTTTGGCTAGGAACGTATCCGAGAACCCTGAGCCGACGGCGCTAGCCGCGGGCACCGAGCACAGCGTTACGAAGCTCTAAGGCCCGAGGCTAGCGCCTACGGCTCACAAGAATTGCTAAGGTAGATGGCATTGGGCGCTAGCCGCGGGCATTTTTGAGGTTCTCGGATAGGGTTTAAGATAAGAGCAGGCATGTCAGTTTCTTTTATTCTCCACTGAGGGATCGATGTCGAAACATTTGGAACGCGAATTGGATCAACTGCGCCACGAGTTGCTATCCTTGTTCGGAATCGTGGAACAGATGATCGCCAAAGCCTTCCAAGCGCTCCGGGACCGTCGCACCGATCTGGCTCGCGAAGTCATCAAGACTGACGAGATCGTCGACAGCCGAGAAGTCAAAATCGAAGAAGAGTGCCTCAAACTGTTGGCCCTCCACCAGCCTGTCGCCAGCGATCTGCGGTGGCTCACGATGGTCATCAAAATCAACAGCGATTTAGAGCGGATGGCCGACCTGGCTTGCAACATCGCCGAGCGGGCCGAAGCCTTGAACCTCCACCCGCTGTTCCCCATCCCCGACGACCTGCAAGCCATGGTGCGGGAAGCCAGCACGATGGTCCGCCAAGCACTCGATGCGTTCGTCGATACCGACGTGACCCTGGCTCGCACCGTGATCAAGAGCGATGACACGGTTGATCAACTGAACCGCAAAGTGATCGTCGAACTGCAAGACCACATGAAGCAGAATCCGAGCGAGGTCGAACCGGCGTTGCACTGCTTTAGCGCCGCCAGACACTTGGAGCGGATCGCCGACTTGGCGGAAAATCTCGCCGAAGATGTGATCTTCATGGTCGAAGGCCAGATCGTTCGCCACGGGCACAATCAATAGCCGCTAGCATCAATACTGCCGATCAACACTGGCCACAACCTACATGGCGCGAAGACGCTCCAGCACGCCGACCATATCGGCCGGCAGCGGAGCTTCGAACACCATCGGCCGCCCCGTTTGCGGATGCTTCAATTCCAAACGGGCCGCATGCAACGCTTGGCGATCGAGCAATACCTCGCCGCTGGGAGGCACCCCGCAGGCGGCTGAGGCTCGCAACTGGTCGGCCGTCACCACCGAGCGGCCACCGTAGAGGCGATCGCAAAGCACCGGACAACCTTTGTGTTCAAGGTGCACGCGAATTTGGTGCGTCCGTCCCGTCTCGGGAGTCAAGCGGACAAAGGTAAAGCGCGGAAACCGCTCCAAGACTTCGTAAAATGTCCGCGCCGGCTTGCTGGTGATGTGACGATCGCGGATCGCCATTTTCTCCCGCTGGTAAGGATGGCGACCAATCGGCGCGTCGATCATATCTCGGTCGTGGTCCAATTTACCAATCGTGATCGCCACGTACGTTTTGACCACCGTCCGCTCGGCCCACTGTTCCGCCAAATGCATATGCACGGCATTCGTCTTGGCCACCACGATCACACCGCTGGTGTCGCGGTCGAGCCGGTGAACAATCCCCGGGCGAGTCGGTCCGCCGACGTCCGAGAGCGCCTGGAAATGGTACGCCAAAGCACTGGTCAGCGTCCCGGTCCAATTGCCCCGCGCGGGATGCACAACCATGCCCGGTGGCTTGTTAACGACCACCATGCCTTCGTCTTCGTACAGCAAATCGAGCGGAATCGCCTCGGGGATAGGCCCATCGACTAGCGGCTCGGGGACGCGAAAACTAACTTTCTGTCCGGCGCGAAGGCGAAAACTCGGCCGCTTGCACTTGCCGTCGACCTCCGCACCATCGTTCTGCACCGCGCGACGTATCTGCTCGCGACTGTACCCATCGGTCATCTGCGTCAAGAACAAGTCGAGCCGCATGCCTTGGCCGCTTTCGGGCACAACCACGTCACGAATGGGCGACACCGCAGCGTGCTCAGCCCCGTTCTCAACCAACTCCTCTTCGGTCAGCTCATCAGCCAACAATCCCTCTTCGTCAAACGGCTGGTCGGACGAATGCGTTGCGTCGTTCAAGAGCGGTCACTTAGGGATAAAGCTGGAGGTTCGTCCCCAGCAGGAGGTTCATCCGCTGGCGGTTCCTCAGCCGGTGGAGGTTCGGTCGCTGGCGGTTCGGTAGCTGGAGGTTCGGTAGCTGGAGGTTCGGTAGCTGGAGGTTCAGTAGCCGGTGGATCAGCAGCCGGAGGATCAGTAGCCGGTGGATCAGCAGCAGGTGGATCAGCAGCAGGTGGTTCGGTCGCAGCGGGTTCGGTCGCCGGTGGTTCCGTAGCTGGTGGTTCGGTCGCAGCGGGTTCGGTCGCAGCTGGTTCGGTCGCAGGAGGTTCGGTCGCAGGAGGTTCCGTAGCAGCGGGCGTTTCGCTCGCAGGCGGTTCCATGGCAGGTTCAGTGGGTTCTGCGGGAACTTCGATTTGCGAATCGTTCGCGGCCGGGGGTTCGACCGGCGTGCCGTCAGCGGGCACCTCGATATCTGGATTTTCGGGCAATGGCTCCGACGAGGTCGTTCCGCCGAGGGCGTTATTCAGCGCATCGGTCAAACCGGGGACCACTTCGCCATCGCCGGTGGCGGGCGGGGTGACACCGGGAAATTGCATATCGGGCGCACCGGGCAGCCCCGTCCCGGAGGGCATTCCCGGCGAGGCGGCTGGATCAAAAGCGTTCGGTTCTTGTTGGGCAAACCAGCTGACAAAGGCCTGAATATCGGCCGAATCGAGCGCTTTCAGCCGACGGGCGGCCGCTTTGCTCATCGCTTCCGACTCATTCAGATCGATTACTGTCTGAAAAGCCTCCTTAGCATCCTCGACGTCCCCCTTGCTCTCCAGAGTCTGCGCTAAACCGTAGAAAGCGCGAGATTTCATCAGCGTGGAAGTCGACTCGGTGGTGACTTGCCGGTAAGCCTTTTCGGCATCGTCCAGCAACCCCTTGGCTTCGTCGCGATCGGTGAACATCGCATCGACGCCGTTAGCCAAATAAACATCGGCTTTGGACAATGCGGCGATCTCGGCGGCTGCCGTTTCCGGAAATTTCGTCGTCACCGCGTTGTACGCTTCGGCATCCTCAGAGCCACCCGGCTGGGCGATTGTGCTGAACAACAAATCGAAAGTCGCTTCGCTCCGCTGACTGACCGCTCGCGATTTGAAAAAGTTATATCCACCGCTGATCACGGCAACCAAGATCACGGCGACTAGGATCGGCACCACGTAGGGTTCGATCCAAGTTCGCGCCTTGACCAGTTGGTCAGCGAGTTCGTTTTGTTGCAGCTCGTGCCGTCGTTCATTTTTCATCGAAATTCCAAACCATCCCGGGTGTGCTAGGGGAACCCATAAGCATAGAAATCACTAGGAATTAGCGTCAAGACCGCATTAGTCCACAGCGTACGATTTGAGCTCCTCCAGGGAAGCGAATTCGAGGGCTGACATATGCGTCGCCGCCAGCACCACCTGGGGGGCTAGCCCTGCCTCGAATGCTTCTCGCCAACGCGCCGCACAAAGACACCAGCGATCGCCGGGCCGCAATCCGGGAAAGCGGTAGAGCGGATTGGGCGTGCTCAAGTCATTGCCTTGCTGCTTGGAAAATTCTAAAAATTCAGCCGTCATGATCGCGCACACAATGTGTAAACCCGCGTCATCGGGTCCTGTATCGCAACAGCCCGTGCGGTAAAAACCAGTCACTGGGTCGCTGCCGCACAATTCCAGCGGAGCCCCCAGTACGTTTTTCGCCCCTGAACTCGATACCGGCATGGCAAAATCTCTGTACAATAGATTCCCAATTGTTCACCACGTCGCTTTTGGAAAGCAACACCATGGATGCGATCCTGCGGGATTTGACGGAGCCACAACGCGCTGCAGTAACCCACATTGAGGGTCCGCTACTGATCTTGGCAGGCCCTGGCAGTGGCAAAACTCGCGTCATTACCCATCGCATTGCCCATCTCATTTCGCAAGGCGTCGCACCATGGAATATCACCGCCCTGACGTTTACAAACAAGGCGGCAGAAGAAATGCGTCAGCGGGTCGACCGCTTGGCGCCCGGTCAACCCGTCTGGATCGGCACCTTCCACCGCTTCTGCGCACGCCTCTTGCGGCAGTATGCCACCTTAGTGGGTCTCCGCGAAAATTATTCGATTATTGACTCCAGCGAATCCAAACAGGCTGTTCGCCGAGCGATCGAGGCGGCGAACGTCAGCCTCAGTCATCATACGCCCGACAAAATCGCCGCCGCAATCGGTCGTTTCAAAAACCGCCTTGTCCCCCCCGAGGCTCTCGAAGACGTCCCGCTGCATTCCAATGATTACGTAGCTTCCAGAGTCTACGCCGTTTATCAGCAACAACTCTTAACTGCCAACGCGGTCGACTTTGATGACCTGCTGCTGCACTCCGCAATCCTGCTCAAAGACAACGCGGAACTGCGTGGCGAATTGGATGCCAAACATCGCTTTATCATGGTCGATGAGTACCAAGATACCAATATCGCCCAATATGCGATTGTGCGAGGGCTCAGTGTCCGCCAGCCCAACCTGGCCGTGACAGGCGACCCCGATCAATCGATTTACGGTTGGCGGGGTGCCGACATCAGTAACATCCTGGGGTTTGAAAAGGATTATCCCCAAGTTCGGCTCGTGCGGTTGGAAGAAAATTATCGCAGCACGCCCGAAATCCTGCACTTAGCCGATGTGCTAATTCGCAATAACAAACGTCGCAAAGACAAAGATCTGTTTACGCACAATTCATCCGGTGAGCCGGCCGTGATGCGTATCTACAACACGGGCTATGAAGAAGCGGACGATATCGCCGAGCAAGTCGCAAGCGGAGTTATGGCCGGGACCATGCGTCCCCGCGACGTGGCGGTCTTCTGCCGCATGAACGCCCTCACCCGTTCGCTGGAACATGCTTTTCGCTCCCGCGGGATTCCTTATCAAATCGTCAACGGCTTGGAATTCTACCAGCGCAAAGAGATTAAGGACCTGCTGAGCTACCTGCACTTGATCAACAACCCGGCCCATGACATGGCGCTGCAGCGGATCATCAATACTCCCACGCGAGGCATTGGTGCCAAGACGATTAAATTGCTGCTGCAACACGCCAATGCCCACCGCATTCCCATCTTGGAAGCGGCCCGCGAAGCGAAGCAAATCAGCGGCTTGGCGGCCCGCTCCGCCAAGAAAGTCCTCGAGTTCGTCAGTCTCTTCGACCGCTTGCAAACCAAAGCCACCGCGTCCTTAACCGAGCTGCTGAAATTCACCATCGCCGAAACGGGCTACGAAAAATATCTGGAAGCGATGGTCGACGAATCCGACAACGATCGCTTGGCGAACGTCAATGAATTGATCACTTCGGCGGTTGAATTCGACCGCCAATTTCCCGAACAAGGCTCGCTGGAAGCTTTTCTCGAACAAGTCGCCCTGGTCAGTGACACCGATGCCTTTGAAGCTACCGACGACCGCGTCACTTTAATGACGTTACATGCGGCCAAAGGGCTGGAATTTCCTCACGTCTTCATCATCGCCGTGGAAAATCGCCTGCTGCCGCACGAGCGTAGCATGGAAAGTGATGCCCAGTTGGAGGAAGAGCGGCGATTGTTGTTCGTCGGCATCACCCGTGCCGAAAAAACCTTACAACTCTCCTGTGTCAAGAATCGCGTCTTCCGTGGCGACTCACGCCCAGCCGCTCCCAGTTCCTTCTTGATGGAACTCCCCCGCGACACCATGAAGATCATTGACAACGCCGATCCGGCAGCGCATCGCTTCGGTCCAGTCGGCTACGACGAACTCGATCAATCGCATGACTATCCCGAAAGCTGGGATATCACTCCGGACATGGATACCGACGACGACTTTTCCCAATTGCGAGAACTACCGGAACCCACCAACTATCAACTCCCCGACGAGCTGCAACTCCCTGAGAAATTGCAAGCAAAACAACGAGCATTTCAAAGTGGCGTGACCACCGCCGCCAACCTGCTCTCGCAACAGCGACAACCGGGGGACAGCGACCTTGGCGGCACCGCGGAGAGGTTTCGCGTCGGGATGTTGGTCGAGCACCCCAAATACGGACACGGAAGAATCACAAAACTTACCGGCATTGGCATCAAGAAAACTGCCCGCGTCGAATTTGAAAAGGGCGAATCGGAGTCGTTTCGGCTGGAATTCTCCCCCCTCAAACCGGCCGAGTAATGAACTTCCCCAATCAGCCGCTGGCGCGCCAGCGTGCGGTTACCCGATCAGCCGCTGGCGCGCCAGCGTGCGGTTCCCGATCAGCCGCAACGCGCCA
>CAZHTX010000094.1:0-1894 GCA_964535475.1 uncultured Pirellulaceae bacterium | reverse complement strand
CCGATCAGCCGCAACGCGCCAGCGTGCGGTTCCTCGGAACCGCACACTAGCACTCAGCCGCTGATACAACCGAAAACAATCAGCTGAATAACTGCTGCAAACCCACACGCCAGGGAATATGCTATCGGTTTGGAAATCGACCAACGTCTTCCCCACCCAGGAACCTAAACTAATGAAATTGCCCCACTCTGGATTCACCGCCCACCGACTGCCGATCACCTGCCTGTTCGTCGCCGGGTTCGCACTCGCCACTCGCTCCACCGATTTGGTCGCCCAAGAGTATCTCAATGGCATTAAATGGGAAAAGCCGCCAATCATCGATCCGGGCAGCAGCAACGCTGCGCCGCCCTCCGATGCCACAGTCCTCTTCGACGGCAGCGATACGGCGGCTTGGCTGAATGCGGACAAATGGACCGTCAACGACGGCAACTTGGTCACCGGTAAAGGACAAATTACCACCAAGGAAAGTTTTGGCGATTGTCAATTACACATTGAATGGTCAGCCCCGACGCCGGCCAAGGGATCGGGCCAAGGACGTGGTAACAGCGGCATCTTCTTGATGGGTCGTTATGAGATCCAAGTGTTAGATTCTTATGACAACGAAACCTACCATGATGGCCAAGCGGGCGCGATCTACAAACAAACGCCCCCGATGGTCAACGCCATGCGACCTCCGGGAAAATGGAACACTTATGATATTTTCTGGACCGCGCCACGCTTCGCCGAAGATGGCACGTTGACCTCGCCCGCTTATATTACGGCGGTCCATAACGGCGTGCTGATTCTGAACCACTTTGCCCTGCTCGGTGACACCCCTTACAATCGCCCGCCACGCTATACGGCCCATCCACCAACCGGCCCGATCTCGCTGCAGGACCACGGGGACCCCGTCCGGTTCCGCAACATTTGGGTGCGGGAGATCAAACCGATTCAAGGTGAGCAAGTGCGTGATCCTTTCCTCCGCCAAGGTGACAAGGAAACCCCGCTACCGAAGACGGACGAATGAGCCCACGCCCACTGCTGGTGCCGGCCTCCACTCGCTTGCCCGACAACCACTCGCTAGTGTTGGTGCCCACGCAACTGGAGCTGGACATCTTGAACTCATTAGCACCAGCGAGTGATTGGCAGTACGCCGCGATTGTCTGTGGATTTGGACCGGTATCCGCCGCGGTGGGCACGCTGGCCGCCATCGCCGATCTGCAACCAGCCAGGGTCATCCTGGCTGGCATCGCCGGTTGTTTCACGGGCGAGCGAATTGGTTCGGCGGCAGTCTTTCAATCGGTCCAACTGGACGGGATTGGTCTGCCCAGCGGCGATCGTTTGCAATCGGGGCACGAACTTGGCTTCGACCCCAGCCTGCCCAATCACCTCGATGATTTAATTTGCCCGGCGGGTGCCTGCCGGCTGGAATCTCTGCTCACCGTCTGCGTCCCCTCGGAGAACCTCGCAGAGGCCGAACAGCGTCGCATTCGCTTTGCCCCGGCGGCTGGTGAAGACATGGAAGGTTTTGGCGTCGCCGCCGCTTGCCGCAACCGCAACGTTCCCTTGACGATCGTGCGGGGGTTTTCAAACTTGGTGGGAGATCGCCGGCAAAAAAATTGGCAGATCACAACCGCTTTGACCGCCGTCGCCGAATTGCTGCCAACCCTTTGTGAACCTCCAACCCGCGCTCAGAACCTATCCGAAAACCATTAGCCACTTTGGCACTAGCCGCGGCCCTCTTGGGTTTTCGGATCGGTTCTTAATTCATAACGCTCGATAACGAACAATGTCCAACACGAAACTGCGGCTGGGAATTTCCACTTGCCCCAACGACACCTTTGCCTTTCACGCAATTTTGACTGGGCAAGTGACCGCGCCGGGGATTGATTTCGAGATCGAATTACTCGATGTA
>CAZHTX010000093.1:0-14829 GCA_964535475.1 uncultured Pirellulaceae bacterium | reverse complement strand
TGGTAGATGTGGTGCTATTTGTTGGCATCACTCCGCCACAACTAACTTACCACTAAACTCCACGCCTCCACTCGAAGAAATAGTAAAGAAATAAGCACCACTTGTTAGCTCAATGAGCTCTACTGGTTGGAAGATAAAGCCATAAGCTGAAGTCACCGACCGAGTAATCTTGCCCCGCAGCACTGGCGTCGACCGTAGCGATCCACTCCGTCAGTTGATCGATCATCTGCTGAAAACGCTGGGGATGCTGCTGCGAAACATCGGTCGTTTCCCCTTGATCTTGGGCCAAATTATAGAGCGCAAATCCCCGCTTGCCGACCTCCGCACTGACAATCTTCCAGTCGTTATCAATCCAAGCCGTTCGCCCGGTGTGACGAAATCCCAGCGGCTTTTCCCGCGAACCAATTTCAGCCCGCATCAACGGCAGCAAGCTGTTTCCATCCTGTGGCTGCAACAACACGGTTTTCGGCAACTGCAACGCCTCCACCAGGGAGGGAAAAATATCGACCGTGCAAGCTGGGTACTCGGTGATGCGAGGCTGATCGATAACGGCCGGCCACTCGATGATCCCCGGGACTCGCAAACCACCTTCATACATTTTGCCTTTAAAACCTCGCAGCGGACCAACCGTGCTCGGCTGTGGCTGCGGCAAACCACCATTGTCACTGCAAAACCACAACAACGTGTTCTCGGCAATCCCCAGTTCACGAAGCCCGGCTCGCAACGTGCCAATACTGCGATCCATCGCCACCAGCTCACCATAATGATGCTTGGACTGCGGTGTCATCGTTTCTGGAAAAGCTTCCCGGTCCTCCGCCGATGCCGCCCAAGGACTGTGTGGACTGCCATACCAAACGACCGCCAAACAAGGCTGGTCAGCCGCATGTTGACGAAGGAACTGCAAAGTCTCATCGACAATAACCTCCGACGAATCCCCCTCAAACGCTTCGAATTCACCTTGGCGACTGAGCAACGGATCGCGATCAAAAAAATTGGTCGCCGACACCCACGACTGAAAACCAAATTTCCCCGGATTCAATGGATCATCAGCAAAAATCGGAACCCCCGGGCCGCGCAGCCCATTTAGATGCCATTTGCCAAAATGTCCCGTCGCGTATCCAACGTCAGCCAGTGCGGTGGCCAACGTCAACTCGTGGGGCTGCATGCCAAAGCCGTGATTTTCCACGCCGGTGCGATCGTTCGTACGCCCGGTCAAAACAGTGGCTCTGGTCGGCGAACAATTGGGTGCGCCGGCGTAAAATCGCTCGAACCGCAAACCGGCGGCGGCCATCGCGTCCAAATGAGGTGTCTTTAACAGCGGGTGATTCCGGTATCCAGTCTGCGCCCAACCCATATCATCAGCCATCACTAAGATCACGTGCGGGCGTTGGGTGTTCACCTCGGGTTGCTGACCAGCAGCAAAACTCATTGCCAGCCAGCTTTGGCAAACCACCAGCAGACAAGTGACCGCCTGGATGCGTTGTTTGAACATAGGTAACCTCGCGTTCACGAGATGCTCCGTTGCCGTGCGGCGATTTGCCATTTTTTCCCAATCTGCAAAAAAACGAATGCAACTCTGACAAGCTTTTAATAGTAAGCACGAATAGCCCAGGATAGTCCATCAACCGACCTGCTTGGGCGAATCATTCATTTTCTCACTGCCGAGGGAGGCGTCGCGATGTCCCGCGAACCGGATCTGGGCCCCGAATTGACGCGAAAGCCCCCTGCCTCGCTGTTTCCAGCGACGCTGATCAGCGATGCCCAGTCGGAAAATCGGTCATCGGCCGAACTTGAGCAGGCCGAACTTGAGCAGGCCGAAGCAACTTCAGCAGACGGCGGCGAGGCAGGCCCCAATTTGTTCGTCGCTGAGCTCGTTTCGGTTCCCAAGCCAACAGGCTGGTGGCGAACCGGACTTCATTGGCTTGGCAATCTTTGGCACTATACCGTCGTTGCCCCCCTGCAACTCGCCTGCTTGGTTGTCTTACTGGCCCTCATCAGCGTGGTGCCAGTGTTGCAATTAGCTTCACTGGGGTATTTCTTCGAAGTCTCCGGTCGGCTTGGTCGCGGGGGACGCATTCGCGACAGCCTCATTCTGTTAACCCCCGCCAGCCGCTTGGTAATGGCCTTGGTCGCCATCTACCTCGTCGCCCAACCAATCCGCCTCGTGACTTACTGGGCCTACACGGCGGAACTACTTTCAGCGAACAATCCCCAGACCGCCACGCTGCGAATGACCGCTTGGTTGATGGTGGTCGCGGGGATGATCTACTTGAGTTGGGCTTGGGTGCGGGGAGGCCGACTCCGCGACTATTTGTGGCCACAACCGCTGCGGTTCTTTCGCGAAGCTTGGCGGCCCACGACGTGGGCGCGCGCGGGTGATCGATTCTGGGAGTTCCTAGTCAGTTTCCAGTTCCCGAAATTATTGTGGCTGGGACTCCGCGGCGGCTTGGCAACGTTGGTTTGGATTACCCTTCCAGCGCTGTTAATCATCGGGGCTACCAGGGACGGAGAAACCGGATTAGCGGGTCTCGTCGGCCTGTTCGGCTTGGCCACCATGGGTTTCGTCGTGCTCTACTTACCAATGTTGCAGGCTCAGTTCGCCACCGAAAATTCCTGGCGTGCGATGTTTGCTTGGCGACGCATTCGCCGAGCGTTCGCCGAAGCGCCGATCGCTTACTGGCTCGGCACCTCAGCCACTTTACTGCTGGCGATTCCACTTTATCTCCTCAAGATCGAAGCGACTCCCAAAGAGGTTGTCTGGTTGCCAGCGTTATTCTTCATTGCCTTCATGCTACCCGCTCACGTGCTAACGGGCTGGGCGATGGGCCGTGCGGGACGACAAACCAAAAAAACCGACATGTGGCATCGCGTGTTAAGGATGACCTGTCGCCTGCTCACTTTACCAATCGTGGTCGCCTATCTGGTCTTCGTCTCCATCTCACAACTTACCAGCTGGGATGGCTTGGCAACCTGGTTTCAACAACACGCTTTCTTAGTACCGGTTCCCTTTACCGGCACTTAGGAATAATCAATCCGCCTTGCGTTCTTCGTGCATGAGTTTTCCCTGATCATCGTGAAATCGAATCGACAGTTGCGACTTGGCTGTTTCCTTCGTCGCATCGCGCGAGAGCTCGACATACAGAAAACCGCCAGTTGGTTTTGGATAAGTATATGGCTGCACGATCAACCCCTCGGGATCTGTACCGCGGGGTGAACCGGGTGCCACGCCTCGGCGAGAGTTTTCGTCATTCAACGCACCACACCCGAACTCTTCCACGCCACTCGGATGGATACTATGATATTGCCAGTGTCGATCACCGCAGAAAATAAGTAGATTTTCGATATTGGAATCGTTTACCCACTGGAAGAACGCGTCCGCTTCATGCCGGAAACCTTCCAAGTTGGCATGATTGTCTTTCTTATACTTGTCGTCCGGCCCGATCATGGGAGTTGGGCTGATCATGATTTTCCAAGTCGCATCGCTCTCCCGCAGCGTCGTCATCAGCCATGCCTTTTGCTGTTGGCCCCACAGCGATTTTTCCGGACCATCCGGCATCTTGTTGGGCGAGCGATAATCACGGCCCTCGATAAACCAAAGCTGCAGATCCTTGCCAACGCGATGGGTGCGATAAGTGGGTGTCGACATATCGCCCTGCTCGCAGATCGGCATCTGTTCTCGAAATAGCTCAATCCCGGTTTGCGGGCTCGGTTGTTTCTGACCCTGCATATCCGCATCGTTGAATCGAAAATCGTGGTCGTCCTTTGACCAATAAGCGGGAGTGTTGGCAAAAAATTGAATCAATCGAGGAAAACGAAACTGCTCATGCCACTTGCGACGCAGCTCAGGCAGTGTTTTAGCCGCCCCTTTCGCTGGATTGTCGTAGTAAACAATGTCACCCGTTCCAATAAAAAAGTTGGGCTTCAACTCCTTCATCGCAGCGAACGAGGGATACCCCAACTGACGATCCTCTGCCGTCGCGGTAATCGGCCCGCCACCGTTGGAAACCCCATTCACGAACGTGTTGTAATTCATGCAGCTTCCCATGCAGAACGATATGTTCGTCGGCATCTCGGCGTCGGGCAGTGTTTGGAAAGAACGCGTCGGCCCCGGCTTCACACTCGCTTCGCTCTCGCCAAGCCACGCGCGGTAAAAATACTTCGTCGACGGCAACAAATTTTGCAATTGAACTCTGACGATGTAATCCCGCCCCGGCTCAGCTCGACGCCATGGCGTTCGCGTAGAGTTGGAAAACTCCGCATCGGTCGCGTATTCAAATGAAACCACCCCCGCTGCCCCAGCAATATCACCAGCCGCGACTTCCTCTGCCGCATCAACGGCGCTCGATTCCAACAACGGCCCCGGCGTGGCGGTAAGACGCGACTGCAGCAGCACGGTAGTCGCCGTCACTTCGCCGGCAAGTTCTCCCTGGGCGTGATGGGGAGCGTCGCTGGCCAACACATCCGAAACGAACGAACAAACCACCAAAATGCAGCAGCCGCACCAAAGCGGGACATCTGCGTGCCGCAGTAACGTTCGCTGAATTCGCTTCATCACGTTCATCTTTGTTTCTTCCGCCAAAGATTGGCTCGGGAGGATATTGGCGATAACATAAAGGGACTGGCAATGGTGGTTGCCACTGCAATGCCACATATTTTACCACAGCACCAAGGCAAGGCGATGAGCAGCGCGGAAGTCCCCAAATTTGTCAGCCCCGCCGAATACCTTGCCGCGGAAGAACTCGCCGATACCAAAAGCGAGTATATCGACGGCTGGGTGCGCGGGATGACCGGTGCAACCCTGCGGCACAACACTGTGGTCCTTAACTGCTTGGTGAGCTTGAAGATGGGTCTTCGCGAGAGTCCCTGCCAACCTTTCAATTCCGATACAAAACTTCGCATTCGCCAACTTCGGAACGCTCGATTTTACTACCCAGATGTCCAAGTTGTCTGCGACTCCAACGCACCGACTGATGTCTTTCAAGATTCGCCAGTTTTGATCATCGAAGTCCTCTCCCCGTCAACTCGCCGCTACGACTTCGACGAAAAGATGAACGCCTATTTGCAAATTCCTTCGCTGCAGTGCTACATCCTGCTGGAACAACATCAACCGATCGCCACCATCATGCGCCGCGTCGAAGGCGGTTTCTTGAGGCAACAGTGCGAAGGCATCGAGGAGACCATTGACCTGCCATTTCTCGGCTGCGAATTGGCGATGCGAGACATATATGACGGCATCGAATTCACGCCGACAAGTGTGCGAGAATTGATGTCAGAGTACGAGTTCAGCGTGGAGAGCCAAAGATGAGCAGCGCGGAAGTCCCCAAATTTGTCAGCCCCGCCGAATACCTTGCCGCGGAAGAACTCGCCGATACCAAAAGCGAGTATATCGACGGCTGGGTGCGCGGGATGACCGGTGCAACCCTGCGGCACAACACTGTGGTCCTTAACTGCTTGGTGAGCTTGAAGATGGGTCTTCGCGAGAGTCCCTGCCAACCTTTCAATTCCGATACAAAACTTCGCATTCGCCAACTTCGGAACGCTCGATTTTACTACCCAGATGTCCAAGTTGTCTGCGACTCCAACGCACCGACTGATGTCTTTCAAGATTCGCCAGTTTTGATCATCGAAGTCCTCTCCCCGTCAACTCGCCGCTACGACTTCGACGAAAAGATGAACGCCTATTTGCAAATTCCTTCGCTGCAGTGCTACATCCTGCTGGAACAACATCAACCGATCGCCACCATCATGCGCCGCGTCGAAGACGGTTTCTTGAGGCAACAGTGCGACGGCATCGAAGAGACCATTGACCTGCCATTTCTCGGCTGCGGACTGGCGATGCGAGACATTTATGACGGCATCGAATTCACGCCGACGAGTTTGCGGGAATTGATGTCAGAGTACGAGTTGACGCCGACGATGCCCCAGTCCGTCACCGAGAAGTAACCACTGATTTGGGAACAGACATCAAGGTTTCGTCATTTTTCTACCCGCAATCGTTTTTTCTCAAAGCTCTGGGTGAGGTAAAAAAATGGAAGGTAGAAAATTAAAAGCCGGGCCAGCACTTCCGATTCGATCATTCGCTTGATTTGCGGATACCCGTTGTTTCGTAACAAGTTTTCCTGCGGTAATAAGCAAAATCGGTTGGATTCGAAGATGCAGAGTTAATCAACCAGCTGTAAAGGGAGCCGGCAATCGTTCAGAAAATCATCGAACTACTGGCTTCCGTCTATGACCGTTACGATACAGAACGGCAGAAGTTACGGCTTGAAAAATGGGTTGTGCGGCTGGCCGCCAGCGGGTTCTTGATTCATTTGATGCTGATTGCACTAGCGCGTACGGTACCCAGCTTGGGTGCCGGGGTGCTGGCCGAGCTGGACCGCAACTTTTTGCATGCGGTGTACACTCCGTTCAGCTTTATTCTGTTTTATGAAGTTCTGCTGTTGGTGCTAGCGTTGCCGCAATCCCACACCAGCTCGATCGGCAAACAGTACGAAATTGTTTCACTGATCGTTATCCGCCGCGTTTTCAAGGATATTGGCGAATTCCGCGATCCAGCAACCTGGCTATCCCAGCTTGATGAAGCCCTAATGGTTCTGATGGACATGGGTGCAGCAGTGTTAATGTTTGTGCTGGTCACCGCATTTCATCGGATTCGGCAAACAGTCATCCACACGAATCCGCAAGACGATTTGAACCGGTTTGTCTCGCTGAAAAAATCAGTTGCCGTCTTGCTGTGCGGCACGCTGTTGATGCTGGCCGCTTACAGCCTGCTTCACTGGTTCGGCGATGTGCTGACCTTGAGGGCGGACGAGATTGTCCAGCGCACCGAGCTGGACCTGTTCTTTTTCCCGGCTTTTTTCGAGTTCATGATCTTTACAGATGTTTTCCTGCTGATCATCTCATTGCCCTTTTACGAGCGATATGAATATGTGATCAGGAATGCGGGATTCGTGATCTCCACGGTGCTTTTGCGATTCTCGCTGTCGACACCCAAGCCGTATGATCTTGCGGTGGGACTGATCGCCATGATCTACGGGCTGTGCGTGCTGAGCATATTCTCTTATTTCACGCGGGCCACCAACACAGGGAATCGAGAGGAAGCTGAAGTCCCTTCAGCTAACCACTCTCAAGCCACTGCTCAGATCGATTAAGCTTACCAATTTCGCAGATAAGTCCCGGTACTTGGATTGTAGGTGTTTCCCGTTACTGGATTCCGATAGTAACCACCTCCGATCGCTCGGTACGTTCCACTTCCCTTGTAAACGGCCTGTCCGGGAAGATGAACGCTGCCGGTGATTGGATTAAAGCCAGCACCGGACGGACTTCGGAAGTAGGTATTTGGTCGATTTTCAACTTGGCTGAATCCGGGACGACTGCCTTGCAAGTAGCTACCCGTGTGAGGATTATACTTATTGCCGGTCATCGGATTTTGGTAGTAACCATTGCCGATCGCTTGGTACCGGCCGCTCTGCTTGTAAACCGCTTGGCCCGGTACGTGCAGGCTACCGGTAACTGGATTGATACCGTTGCCGGCGGGGCCTCGCCAGTAGAAACCCGGTCGCTGGCTGAATTGGGCCGATGCGGTGTCCGAGAAACAGGTGAATGCGATGCCCATCGCCCCCAACGCGATCACCGCCATTTTCGGTCCGGCGGCCCCACCACGAATCTTTGCCAAGGAAAAAGCTGCTGCAAACATGGGTCTAGTCCTACCTAAATGATTCGAGCATGTGTTTGGAAAGTTCAAATTAGCGAAAATCGCGTCAGTTGCTTGCTCGATCAGCAACTTGCCACCCCGCTCAACGATGCATGGCAAAGCGAACTCGGATGCCGTCAACGAATCTTGAAATTTGTACAAAAAGTTTTCGTCGCGGCCTAAATCGCCCTGTGCTGACGACTGCCTTTGATGCGGTGTTTGCCCATTTTGCTGTAGAGCGTGGTCGGTTTAACTCGCAACAGGGCGGCCGCTCCGTCCGCTCCGTAAACTTTCCCGCCGCATCGCTGGAGCGCCTCCAGGATTGCTTGACGCTCGACCTCGGCCAATGATCGCTGCCCACCGCCGGCCAACCGCGAGCCACTCGAAGTACTTTCAAACTGCTCGGCATCACCCGCCAGCCATGAGGCGTCAATCATTAACGTGTCACCCTGGCTAACGATCATGGACCGCTCAATGATGTTCTCCAGTTCGCGGACGTTACCGGGCCAATCGTATTGCATCAGACCATCCATGGACCTCCGATCCACACGCGTGACGGTCTTATTCATTCGGAGCGAGAAACGAGCGATAAAGTGGTTCATCAGGGCTGGGATATCTTCCCGTCGTTCCCGCAACGGCGGCACTTGGATCGGAAAAACATTCAGCCGATAAAACAAGTCCTCACGAAAATGCCCCGCTTCGGAATAGCTTTTTAAATCGCGATTCGTTGCCGCAATGATGCGGGTATCAACTTCAATCGGCTCGCTACCACCGACGCGATCAAGCAAGCGTTCTTGCAACACCCGCAACAACATGACTTGTGTTTCAGCTGGAACTTCCGAGATTTCATCGAGAAAAATGCTGCCATGATGCGACAACTCAAACCGACCAAGCCGGCGCTGCGTCGCTCCGGTAAAGGCCCCCGCTTCATGACCAAACAATTCGCTGGCGATCAAATTGGGAGCCAACGCGGCGCAGTTAACCTTGACGAGCAAATTCTCGCGGCGAGAACTGGCATCATGGATGGCCCGAGCAATCAACTCCTTGCCCGTCCCCGTCTCACCAAGAATCAGAACCGTGGCATCCGTCAAGGCAACCTGCTCAATCGCGACCCGCAACTGACGCATCGCTCGACTCTCACCGATGATATTGCCGAAGTCATGTTCAGTGTGTAACTCATCTCGCAAATAGACGTTCTGCTGCTGCAGCTCTTCCTTCAACCGATCAATCTCACCATACGCTGCCGCATTGTCCAAAGCGACGGAAAGCTGAGCGCCAAACTGCTCTAACAATTGCAAATCCCAATCGTCCAACCGACCAGCTT
Source organism: uncultured Pirellulaceae bacterium (assembly GCA_964535475.1). Classification (GTDB taxonomy): domain Bacteria; phylum Planctomycetota; class Planctomycetia; order Pirellulales; family Pirellulaceae; genus Laterigemmans. The sequence goes on along the minus strand of CAZHTX010000093.1, from coordinate 5,812 downwards.
GACGCGAGGCAATCCCCAACAACCCCACATGCTGATCACGTGACATCAAAGGTAAATGAACTACGGAAGCGTAACCCTTTTCCAACAACCGTTGATGTTCGGGGTAGGACTGGAGATCGTGCAAATTGCCAACGACCAACGGCTTTCGGTGCTGACCCACCCAGTCAAACGCCGAATCTGGTAGCGCGTCAGCGGGCACCTCGATCCAAGCTCGCTGGACGCTGCCAGTTTCGCTCTGCGGAAACTCGATCGCAAAACCAACTGGAGCTCGCCCACTCCCGGAACCCAACATCAAACTCACGCGATCGCATTCAAGCAGCTGGTGAATTTGCTCCGCCGCATGCTCAAATACCTCCCGGCAATCAAGACTCGAATTGACGATTTGCCCCAACTCCACCAACGATCGATAACGACTTTCCGATTGCCGCAACTGTCGTGTCTGCTTGTCGACTTCCTGTTGCAGCGTCTCCAGAAATTTGTCTTTAACCGCGTTGGCTTCGGCCAGCTGTTGATTCGTCCGCCGCAATTCGCTAACGAGCCGGTTGCGTTCCAGACTGATCGCGATGTGACCGGCCAGTCGCTTCAACAGCGCGGCGTGCGACGCCGTATAAGTGTTTGCCTCCCGGCTGGAGAAAAAAATCACGCCAATCGGCTTGCCGTCAGCCAACAGGGGCAGCGTCAAACTCGATCGCATCCCCTCCCGCTCAATCAAAGCGGTCGATGCCGATTGCGGCTTGTCCCTCAAATACTGTTGCAGATCCTCGATGATTCGCGGCTGACCGGTCTGCAGCAAGGGAGCCAACGTGGAACCGGCAATCCGCGCCGCATAACCCACTTTCAACGCTACATCGCCATCCGAGCGACAAGAAATTAGCCGCAGCAGGTTGAAAGGCTGCTCCAGCAGTGCCACGGCGATGCGATTGTACGGCACCACCCCCTGAAGTTGGCCATATACAGAGTCCAAAAGCGCGTCGAGCCCCTGGCCCATGTTGATTTGCTCAAGCATCCGCTCGACCAAACGCTCATAACGATGGGGGATTTCACTCATAAAAACCAACGAAATACAGTCAGCCAACGAGATGCCGTCACACGTTACTGGAAAAATGACCAATTCAAGCCAAATAACTCCTCCAATCAACTTCTTGAATCATCATCCTAGTCCAAATTTCTCCCCTCAGCAAACGCGAATGACGAAATGCCGTCACTTTGCCAATTGCGGCCCCGCCTGGAAATAAAAGTTGTAAACCGATACCATTAAACGGTTTAAGAAATGGGCTATGGCGGCTGGCCAACGAATGGCGCGCGGCGTGCTAAAAAGTGTCCTGGGCAGTTTGCGAAGACCCGTCGCGAGCCCCGCACCGCCAAAGTGGGGTGCCGCCGAACAAAAGCCTTGCAAATGGGGGAATTGCCATACACGGACAGTCCCTCAACAGAGATACTAAGGCGATTGAAGTGATTGCCACTAACCAATTGGACGACAAGCTCCTCCAAGGAAACCATTAATGACATCTGAAAACGCTCAGCTCAAAGAATTCGCACAGCGAGAGTACGAACACGGTTTCGTGACGGACATCGAAGCGGACGCGATTCCCCCGGGCTTGAGCGAAGACGTTGTGCGATTAATCTCCAGCAAGAAGAACGAACCTGAGTGGTTGCTCGAATGGCGGCTAAAAGCGTATCGCCATTGGCTCACGCTGGAAGAACCCAAATGGCACAACGTCCATTATCCGCCCATCGACTACCAAGCGTCAGTCTATTACTCGGCTCCCAAGCAAAAACCGAAGCTCAACAGTCTTGACGAGGTTGATCCGGCTTTGCTGGAAACGTACGAGAAGTTGGGCATTCCACTGCACGAGCAAAAGGTGTTGGCGGGCGTGGCGGTCGATGCGGTATTCGACAGCGTCTCGATTGCCACCACGTATCGTGAGACTTTGGAAAAGCATGGGGTCATCTTTCGTCCCTTCTCCGAAGCGGTTCACGATCATCCCGAGCTGGTCAAGAAATACCTCGGGTCGGTTGTCCCTCACACGGACAATTTTTTCGCATCGCTGAACTCGGCAGTTTTCAGTGACGGCTCCTTCTGCTTCATCCCCAAGGGGGTGCGTTGTCCGATGGAGTTGTCAACCTACTTCCGCATCAATGCCCAGAACACGGGGCAGTTCGAGCGGACTTTGATCATGGCTGAAGAAGGCGCGTACGTCAGCTATCTCGAGGGTTGCACAGCACCGAAACGTGACGAGCATCAATTGCACGCCGCGGTCGTTGAACTGGTCGCCCTGGACGATGCCGAGATCAAGTATTCCACGGTGCAAAACTGGTACCCTGGTGATTCCGAAGGCAAAGGTGGCATTTATAACTTCGTCACCAAACGCGGTGCCTGCCGCGGATCCAACTCGAAGATCTCTTGGACGCAAGTCGAGACGGGATCGGCGATCACTTGGAAATATCCAAGCGTGCTTTTGCAAGGCGACAACTCGGTCGGCGAATTTTATTCGGTGGCCGTGACTGCCAATCATCAACAAGCCGACACGGGCACCAAGATGATTCACATCGGCAAGAACACCAAAAGCACCATTATCTCGAAAGGCATCTCGGCGGGGGTTGGTCAAAACAGCTATCGCGGCGAAGTCAAGATGATGAAGGGCGCCATGAATGGGCGAAACTTCTCACAATGCGACTCGCTGCTGATTGGTGATCGCTGTGGCGCTCATACCTTCCCATACATCGAAGTACGTAACACCACCGCAAAAGTAGAGCACGAGGCGTCCACATCGAAGGTGGGCGAAGACCAAATCTACTACCTTCGCCAACGTGGGCTTTCGACCGAAGACGCAGTCAATATGATTGTCAACGGTTTCTGCAAAGAAGTGTATGACGTGCTGCCGCTTGAATTTGCCGTGGAGGCGAGGAATCTGCTGAACGTCAGCCTCGAAGGCAGCGTCGGCTAAACACCCCGTCACGTCGCCTAAAAATAATTATCGAAATAATCATTCATAACATATAGAATCATGCTTGAAATTAAGAACCTGCACGCTCGCACCACCGATACCGAAATCCTACGCGGCATTAATTTGCATGTCGCCGCCGGTGAAGTCCACGCAATCATGGGCCCCAACGGCTCGGGTAAAAGCACCTTGGCCCACGTAATCGCTGGCCGCGACGATTACGAAGTGACCGCCGGCGAGATCCTTTACAACGGCAAAGATCTGCTCGACATGGAGATCGAAGAGCGGGCTGCCGAGGGTGTCTTCTTGGCCTATCAGTACCCAGTCGAGATCCCCGGTGTCAGCAATAAATATTTCCTTCGCACGGCCGTCAATTCCGTTCGCAAATATCATGGCCAACCGCCGATGAAGCGACCTGAATTTCTCAGCTTGCTGAAAGAAAATCTCGGTCGCCTTGGTATGGACACCAACATGATGGATCGTTCGGTCAATGAAGGTTTCTCGGGTGGCGAAAAGAAACGCAACGAAATTCTGCAAATGGCCATGCTGCAACCTAAGCTGGCGGTGCTGGACGAGACCGACTCAGGCCTCGACATCGACGCGATGAAGATTGTCGCCGAGGGCGTCAACGCGCTGCGAAGCCCCGAGCGGGCAACCATCGTGGTGACGCACTATCAACGATTGCTCGATTACATCGTCCCTGACAAAGTCCATGTGTTGGCTGGTGGCAAGATTGTCCGCTCAGGCGATAAATCATTGGCGCTGGAACTGGAAGACCAGGGATATGGGTTTCTCCAAGAAGCGACTGCTTCTTAATGACACGAAATCCCCCCACGGACCGGCGGCACGCGACGCTGCCTGCACCCGCTGCCGGACCACGGTAAAGGTCCATCCGGAAACATCTCAATTCTCCCCAGCAAGCAAACAATGATCGTCACAGAGAACGAAACATACCAAGAGCAACACGCTGCCTTTCAGCGACAACCTTCGCCGACTTGGCTCACCGAACTTCGCCAACAAGGGTTCGAGGCATTTATGCGTCTCGGTATCCCTAACAGGCGACTCGAAGACTGGCGTTTCACCAACGTCGCCCCACTGGCGAAACGTCCTTACGTATTGGCATCGCGTGCTCCATCGGCCAATGAAATCACAAACGATGACATCCAGGAGTTGGTCGCGCAAACCGCACTGGACGACAACTTCCACCGCTTGGTGTTTATCAACGGTCGCTATTCCAGTGAGTGGTCAAGACTGCATGAACTCAGCGACGGCGTTGTCATCGACAACTTAATGACTGTGATCAGCAATCGCCCCGGCGACGTTCAGTCGCAACTCGGCAGCCAAGTCGACTTCGACGACGCCGGCTTTGCGGCACTCAACACGGCGTTCCTGGAAGATGGCGCGGTTATTGACATTCCCGCCAATGTGACGCTCGACCGTCCCATCCACTTGGTATTTCTGTCGACCGGTAACAGTCAGACTGTTTCCCACCCCCGTAATTTGATTCGGATCGGGCAACACAGCAAAGCCCATGTGATTGAGACATATCTGGGACAAGGTGAAGCCTACTTCACCAACGCAATCACACAGATCTGGCTCGATGAAGCGGCTCAGCTTGATCATTACAAACTCCAGCACGAGCAAGTCGGCGCGTTGCATATCGCGTTGACTTCAACCGAGCAAAGCGAAAGCAGCCACTTTCGCTCGCACTACTTTTCTTTCGGCGCCTCACTTGCCCGCAACGAACTGAATTGCCGGCTTGACGGCGAAGAAATCGAAACAACCCTCAACGGGTTGTACATGCCGACTGGCGACCAATTAATGGATTGTCGCACGCGGATTGACCACGCCAAACCGCATTGCAACAGTTACGAACTGTATAAGGGTGTGCTGGACGATCGGGCGCGGGGTGTTTTCAACGGCAAGATCTTTGTGCATCAAGATGCCCAAAAAACCGACGCCAAACAAAGCAATCAAGCCCTGCTGCTCTCCGATGACGCGGCCGTCAACACAAAGCCTCAACTCGAAATCTACGCCGATGATGTCCGCTGCACACACGGGGCAACCATCGGTGAGTTGGACGAAGCCGCCTTGTATTATTTGCGTTCGCGTGGAATCCCCACCGACTTAGCTCGCAAGATCTTGATCTTCGCCTTCGCCAACGATGTCGTGCAAGGTGTCGAATTACCAGCGGTAAGACAGCATCTTGAATCAATCCTGCTATCTGGCCATGAACTATCCGAAGATATTCTTTAAAGGAGAAACGAAATGACACATGTGGTCGCCCAGCCCTGCTCAGGTTGCCGATATACCGATTGCGTAGTTGTCTGCCCGGTAGAATGTTTCTACGAGGGCGAGGAAATGCTATATATCCACCCCGAAGAATGCATTGACTGTGAAGCCTGCGTCCCCGAATGCCCCGTCGAAGCAATCTTCCACGAAGACAATTTGCCCGAGGAATGGTCTTCGTACTTAGAACTAAATGCCGAAATGGCGGAAAAGTGCGAAGTGATCACCGAACAGAAAACACCACTTAAGGATCGCCCTTAAGATTGACCTTAAGATTGAACCGGTTGCTCTAACTTTCGCGGAGCAAAGGGCGACACGAAAACACCAATGCTGCACGAATCCTTATGGAAACAGAATGCCGACCTGGCATCCGCTTGCCTCGACCATCCTTTCATCCGCCAGTTGGGAGCGGGGTCGCTAGAACATGAGGTCTTCAAAAATTATGTCGCTCAAGACGCGTTCTTCTTGAAATCATTCGCCAAAGCTTACGCGCTGGCGCTAGCCAAGTCGACCAATCTGGAGCAGGCCCAAGCTTTTCACGCATTGATCGCCGGCGTTCTGGAAGAACTCAAACTGCA
>CAZHTX010000092.1:0-14835 GCA_964535475.1 uncultured Pirellulaceae bacterium | reverse complement strand
CAATGCCAGCAGGAACGCTTCGATGGCGGCCAACGTATTCAGCTGATCAAGGTCGACATCAGTGCGATCAGCTAGCGAGTAATGCTCGCCGACTTCTCCAAGCAGCTGGGCTTTCTTAATGCTATCCAGCCCCAGGTCGGCTTCCAAATCGGCGTCGAGTTCGACCATGTCAGTGGGATAGCCGGTTTGATCGACCACGAAATCAACTAACAATTGCCGCAGTTTGGCAGGTGGTAGGCCGGCTGGGGTGGGCTGGGCTGGGGTGGGTTGGGGATGCCCGTTGATCTCATTGGCCAACGGGGCAACTGCTGGTTGCTCCGCCGCGGTGTTGTGCTGGGGGGCCGAGTTGGCAGCCGGGGGCTGTTTTCCGCTCATTGCTCGTTCCCGCAGACGCAGTTTGCGTCGCTGGGTAGCGTCAAATTGCAGAATCTTTGAATCTTGCAGAATCTTGGAATCTTGACGTGGAGCCATTACGTGAGTTTGGATTGCTGGAGAAATGGTCGCGGACTGTGCCTTGTCAATTGAAGACTTTGCACAGAATAGTTCGATTTTGTAGTGGAGTCCCGAGAAATCAGCAGATTCCACCCGAGTGTTCGGGGGGTGGGGGGCTTGTGGAGCAAGTGCTGACAATAATTCGAAATGTCCGGCCGCACCGAGGGTGTGACCGATCAAGCGTTGGGCAGACGTGGGCGGGCGGGTGGTGCGGCGAGAGTGATCAAAGTGAGCATCAATCGCGCCAATTCGACCCAAAATCGTTTGCTGATCACGCTCGGCATCGCTCAAGCGGCGCAGGACCAACGCCACGCAGCCTTCGCCGGGAACCAGACCGTCATCCTCAGGCGTAGCCGCTAAGTCACCTGAGAGCGACATTAATTCGAAACGAGTTGGTGACATATCTTCCTGGGCCGCCACGCAGATCATCATGTCATTGTCGCCGCTGCGGAGCAGATCGACGGCACATTGCAGGCTGGCGGCAGCCGAACAGAGTCCACCATCGACGGCAACGGCACCGCCAAACAAGTCAAAAGTCTTGGTGATCCGCGATGCCAGGCTGCTGCTGGTAAAGCTGCCCGTCTCATCCAGCAGGGCCGGCATGTGTCGCAGCACCGTGTCGTGAAACTGATTCACAATCGCTTCGACTTCGGGGCTGGGTAAGTCAGTGATCGCGTGGCGAATCGTTTGCTCAAATTCCGGCAACCGCAGTCCCAATAACAATTGGTTGGCAAAGTCACCTCCGAAGGTCGTGCCGACAATTACGCCGGTCCGCTCCGCCAACGTGCTCAACCCGCCAGCCTGCTGCAGCTCCTCACCAAAGCTCTGCTTGAGCGCCTGTTCGACCGCTTCCAAGACCATGAACTGCACGGGACTAGCGTGCGCGATCTGCTTGGGCGGGATGCGGTGACGCCGCCAATCGTAACTGAAATCGGTGACATAACCGCCCCGCGTGGTTGTGGTGTGCCAGGGGCGAACATGCTGCGGATCACAAAACAAGTCAGCTTGCCAACGCGTGGCCGGCACCTCTCTGAGAGCCGCTTCTCCCGACGCCAAGCGTTGCCAAAACGCTTCCACGTTGGCACAGCCGGCAGCAATCATCCCCATGCCGACGATCGCGATTTGCTCGCCAACGGGTGCGCTGCTGCTTGGTGGGCTGGCTTGGGGTGAGCTGGCTTGGGGTGGGCCTGTTTGGGCAGCATCGATGACGACGTGCACATTCAAACCGCCGATGCCAAACGCGTTGATCGCCGCTCGTCGCGGCACATCGGTGGCCAATTCGGGCCAAGTCTGTGCCCAAGTCGGAATGTGAAAGGGAATCGTTTCCCAATCGATTTTTGGATTCAGTTGGCTGACTCCGGTGGTCGGTGGAATCACCCCCTCGCGGATGCTGAGTACCGCTTTGATCAAGCCCGCCAAACCGGCCGTTTCCAGCGTGTGGCCAATGTTACTTTTCACGCTGCCAACAGCAATCGGCTGCTGCATCTGACGCGACTCCAGGCTGGCCGCAATCGCCGTCAACTCGGTGGCATCGCCCAATTGCGTGCCGGTGGCGTGGGCTTCGATATATTGCGGCGCGTGGTTGTCAGCGATGCCGCTGTAAGCCCGCGCGACTGCTAATTTTTGGCCTTCCGCCCGCGGTGCCCACAGGCTTTTGCCTTTCCCGTCGGAGGAAATTCCCACGCCGCGGATCGTGGCGTGTCGGGGCAATTGGGCGGCAATCGCATCCGCTTCCCGCCGCAGCACCACCGCCGCGTAGCCTTCTCCCACGACAATTCCATCAGCGGATATGTCGAACGGATGACTTCCCACCGCGCTCAACGATTGGGCTTGGGAAAATAAGACCAGGGTGTCGGCATGAAAATAAGAAGCCGATCCCACGATGGCCGCGTCGATCGTGCCCAGTTGCAAGCCGCGAACCGCTTGGGCTAACGCTTGCAAGGAACTCGCGCAGGCCGAGTTGAAGACCATTGCCGGACCTTCCAGCCCTAAACCTTGCGAGATCAGGCCGGCCGCGGTCAAACTGGTCAGATCCGGTTGCCCGGCCGCGGATCGCCGCGGAGCCGAGTCGCGAAAACGCTGTCGCAACGACTCGGCTACGCGCTCCCGTTGCTCGTCGCTGATGCCGTTGACTTCGCTCAAGTATTGAATGATTTGGGGAATGTAAGTGCCCACAATCATCTGGCCAGCTAGGCCACTTTTTCGCGTGTGACCGACGTACACGCCCGTGCGGCGTGGTAGTGACTGCACCGCTGCCGCCTGGCCAAACCGCTCGTCACCACGCAACGCTTGGTCAACCGCCAAGTACAGGGTGGTGAAAGCCAATTCGGGGCAACTGCGGACCGAAGCCGGCAGCGAAGGATGCGTCGGCGCGGCGCCCTGGTAATCGATCGTGCAGGCTAAATCGGTGTAGGATCGATTCAGCTCACCACGTTCAGGATGATAGTACAGATCTCGATCAAAACGCTCAGCCGCGGCCGCCGCCACCCGACACTCGCCCGCCAAAATCATCTCCCAATACTCAGCCGGGCTGTTGCAACCGGGCAGACGACAACCCAACCCCGTGATGGAAATGGGTAGCTGGGAAGCGGAGCGATCAAAAGGTGTGGCGTGCTCAGCAATCATGACTGAGACTCCTGCGGTTGAAGCCCGTCGGTAGCTTGACTTTGCAGCCCCGCGAGCAAAGCCGCTAAAGCTCGCCCGACTAGCTGTTCGGATGCCGCTTGCTCTGCCGCCAGCCGCTCATTTTCCGCCTGCTCATTTTCCGACTGCTTGGCTGGCAACGGATCGGTTTGTGGTGCGGCGGCAGCGTGAAACAGCATGATCTGACCCCGTCGCAAACAAGCGTCGATCGTGGTCGTGCCCGCTAGCAAGGCGTCGAGCGTGGGTCGATTGAATCGCACGCTTTGTCGTGATTCAGTTGGCAAGCCGATCAACAGTTCTAGCTGACTAACGTCTGCTGGGGACTGGCTGGTCGGGCGCATGGGCAGAGGAATTTGCAACGTAAAGTCACCTCCGCCGGGCCCCGTGATGCAGCATCCCAGCCGGAAAACTTGCCCGCCGCTGGCGTTTGTCCCGTGTTCCTCCGCTTCGCCCGTTGCCTCAGTCGATGATTGCCACGCGGCGCCCAGCGTCTCGCCCACGCGCGATGGGTGCACCGGGGGTAAGCCTCGGCGAGCCCCAAAGTTGGTCCGCAACGCGTATCGGCAAAGTCGCAACATCGACTGATGATCGACCTCGGGGCAGGGCAGGTCAGGGAGCAATTCAGCCACGGCCGTGCCATCAAACTCGGGGTCGTCTCGCCAATAAGCTTGATAAATTCCCATTTGTTGACGGAAAAAGTCCAGCACTTGGCTGGGATCGCGAGTTGCCGAAGGAGCGGATGAAGACGTCGCCCCCGGCTGCTGCTCGCCCGCCTGAGTTTCGAGCGACTCGGCGATCACTTTGGACATAGCGGCAAGGCTCACCCGCTTGCTGGGCGCCAAATGAATCGTCCGTCCGCGAAAGCGACCGCTCTGGTCGGTAACGCCTCGGCTGATTGCCGCGCTGATCCAATCGACGGGGACAAAGTTCTTTTGCTCTTCCCCACTCAGACCCATCGTGCTCATCACCATTTCTGGCGGCAGCCCGCGGGGAGCATGGCCGCTGGTTCGCATCGCTTGACTTAATTGCAGCGGCACGTAAAACCCATGGAAGGTGCTAGTGTAACCGGTGCGATGGTCACCCACGATAATCGCCGGCCGGTAAATCACGCGACTCTCCAAAGCCGCACATTCGCGTACCATTAACTCTGACTGAATCTTGCTGGCTTCGTAATCGTTGCCAGCGGCCGCCAGATCCAAGGCATCGGTTTCCAGAATGCGTCCGCGCCGGTTGCCACACACGTAGGCGGTCGACACGTGATGCAGATGCTTGATTCCAGTGGTCTCACATAACGCCAACATCTCCGCAGTGCCTTGCACATTGCTGCGGTAAGGCTCGCCGCTCCGCGGATCCTCGATAAATTGCAGGCTGGCCGCGTTGTGTAGCAACTCGTCGCAATGCCCGCGCACCCACTCGCACGCCGCTGGCGATAATCCCAACAACGGTTGCTGTAAATCGCCTTCCAAAACGATTGGGCGGGGCATCGCTCGACGTTCGACTCGTTCCAGCTTGGCGAAAATGTCCTCGATCCGATCGGCCGCCGAACGCCGCCCGCTGCTCCGCGCTATCACCGCTAGCGGACACCCCAGCCGAGTTAAGTCACGAAGCAAGTACTCGCCGAGTAACCCGGTCGCTCCGGTTAACAACAAGTACTTCATTGAATATTTGACACCTCCAGAGACAATTCAGTCGACACCAACGGTCGGCCGCAGGGATGAGTATAGTAGAGAGGCCCGTCAATTTTCAAGTTGCAAGCAATAGGTAATGTGCGGATGATAGGTGATTTAAGACAGTTGTATCGGTGTTTTGCCTAGTTACTACCTTGAGTAGCCGATTTGAGAGGTCTCTCAGGAATTTCGGAAGATGTTTTTTTGATCACTAATAATCCGGATCGCATGCAAGATCACCCCCAGATGAGCTGGCCGTTGGTCAGTTTCGAGCATTACATGCTGGCCGATGACCACGCAACGTGGCCGATGACTTACCCTGCGGTCTATGAATTTTGCGGGCAGATTGATCAACAAGCACTGCGGGCGGCTTTGCGAGTGGCGTTGGATCGCCATCCCTTCTTGGACAGTCGGATCGAGCGTACGGCCAATGGGTTGGAGTGGAAAATATCTGCTGATGCGGATCTTTCCGTGACCGAGGATGCAGGTTGTGGGCCAATGGATCGTCGGATTGACCCATTTACAGAACGTCCATTTCGTTGGCGTTGGGTGACCGGCAGCGAGGATCGTTCGGTTTCCGCAGCTGGCGTTTCGGGGCAAGCTGGTGTGTCGGGGCAAGCTGGTGTGTCGGGGCAAGCTGGTGTGTCGGGGAAGCTGATGTTGGTTTTCCATCACGCGGCCGTCGATGGGATCGGTGGAGTCATGTTTGTGGGAGATTGGTTGGCTGCCTACGACCAATTGGTTTGCCCCCAGCGGGGAACTCGGCTGCGCAGCGTGGCCATCGATAGCTTGCGGACGCGGGGGCGAGTGGTTGCGGCCAAAGTAGATCAGGTGCCGAAGCGGGGATTGGGGGTTGGCGGGATTGCCAGGGAGATTTCGCGTTTTTTCTTTCGCCGGGTGACTCCTTTGGCAACTCCGCCGGTGGTATCTGCCGAGCCGGTTGATTTGATATGCAGCGTGACCTTGTCGGCAGCTGAATCGGATTCGTTGCGTCGCTTGGCCGATCGCTTGAGGGTGACGCTCAATGACGTGGCGATGTGTGATTTGCTCCGCAACCTCCGCGGTTGGAACCAGCGCTACGCCGCGGCCGGGCGGTGGTACCGGATTACGATGCCGGTAAATTTGCGTGATCGCGCTCAATTGAAAATGCCGGCGGCAAATCGGATTGGTTACGCAATCATTGACCGCGACATGAATCGGTGGGTGGATGATCCCGATGGGTTATTGCAAAGTTTGGCTGCGGAGCACGCGGTGATTCGCGGCGACGGTTTGGCGGCCAGTTTTTTGGCCGTGCTCAGCGGGGCGGGGCGGATCCCGGGCGGTATGCGGTTGTTAACTCGTCAACGGGGCTGCGCCACCACCGCCGTGTTCTCCAACGTGGGTGACCCGACGCGACGATTCATTTCCAAATTACCTGCGGTTGATGACCAGCTTGTGGCTGGCAATTTGAAGTTAACTGGAATTTCCGGCGGACCGCCCACGCGGTCGGGCACACCGGCATCTTTTTTATTAACGCAGTATCGAGGTCAGATTCGGTTGGCGGTGACGGTCAGTCCCGAGCTTTTGGGGCAGGAACAGGCTGAGCAGTTGGTTGGCGGCTGGCGGACGATGTTATTGACAACTTTGGAGCGACATTCCGCATGAGCGATTCTGATTCGGCCGCCAACACTGCTTCCCGTGATGTTGCTTCCCGTGATGTTGAATCCCGTGAAGAAGTTTCAGTGCAGCGTCCTTGGCGAAAGCTATCTTGGGTGATCCTGTTGCTGTGGCTGGCATCGGTGCCCTTTGTTTTGTATCACGCCAAATTGGCTTGGGATGGCAATTCCAATCGTGTTCAGGATTGGATCCCGATGGGGCATCCGGAAACGGTCGCCCAGGATCGCTTCGTGGAATTATTTGGCAGCGACGAATTGTTGGCGGCGACGTGGCAAGGCTGCACGTTGGATGATCCATCGTTGGAGCGGCTGGCGAAATTAGTGGCTGGTCCTGGCGAAACGCTCGACCAGTCGCCAGCGGTGGAGTCGTCGCTGGAACTGGACCAGTCGCTGGAGTTTGACGCGGAGGCGCGGGAGTTATCGGCGCGGCTGAATCGCTATTTTCGTCGCGTTTTGATTGGTAATCAAGTCTTTGCCGAACTGCAGGAGTCGGGGATTGGCATGAGTCCGCGAGCCGCTTTGGCTCGTATGCACGGTTGGATCTTGGGCGATGACGGTCAACAGACGGGCGCGATTGGGCTAGTTTCCATGCCTGGCATGCTGGATCGTCAAGCGGCGGTGGCGGCATTTCGCGACGCCATGATGTGGGCGGCCGAATTGCCTGCGGAAGACATTTATATTGCCGGCCCCACGATTGAGAGTGTGGCGATCGATCAAGCCAGTCGCGATGGACTCATGCGGCTCAGCTTGTTTTCTTTTTTGGTGGCCGGCGTGGTGGTGGTCGCCGTGTATCGTGATGTGCGCGTCGGCTTGTTGCTGTTATTGATAGCGCTTTACAACGAACATTTGGCACTGGCGGTGGTCAATATCAGCGGCGGACGGACCGATGCCGTGCTGTTGTTGATGGCCAACGTGACTTTCATTCTCAGCATCTCGGCTGGTTGCCACCTGATGCGTTATTTCCGTGAAGCGTTGTTGGAGCATGGATCCGAGCGGGCGCCCGGCATGATGTTACGCGCCGCTTTCCGTCCGATTGCTTTGGCGACGATCACCAGCGCGATCGGTTTTGGTTCGCTGGCCAGCAGCCAAATTATTCCGATCCAAAATTTTGGCATTTATGCCGGGGTAATGATTTTGCTCTCCGGTTGCTTGTTGCCAACCTTTGTCTTCGCCTCGTACACGGTTCTACCGGCTCGTGGTTGGCATCGCAAATTACAACAAAGCGAGGCCCGCGCAGGCGAGGATGGGCGGCGACCGAGGGGCGAGTTTCCCACCACGTGGCTGCTGGGGATCAGCCAGCGCTGGCGATTGGTGATACCGATGTTCCTAGCTTGTTTGATTGGCGGTGCGCTGGGCTTGCCCAGGTTGACCGCATCGCTGGGGATGAAGCAGATGTTTCCCGAAGACGCCAAGGTGTTGCAAGACTATCGGTGGATCGAAGCGCATTTGACGCCGTTGGTGCCAATTGAAATCGTATTGTCGCCGCCCGCGGGCCCAGCGGGTGAGCAAGTCGATTGGTTGGGTGAGTTGGCGATTGTCAACCAAGTCGTGAAATCGGTGCGGAAGTGTGAAGCGTTGGAGATCGTGATCTCACCGCTGAACTTCATGTCCAATCCGCCGCTTGCGGGTTCCGGATTTCGATACACGGCGAAACGTAATATTTTTCAGTCCAATTTTCATCGTTTCGTCGACGATTTGCAGGGAACTGGTTCCTTGCGCGTGGTGGATGGTGTTCGACATTGGCGGATCAGCGGTCGCATGCGGGCGACTGCGGAACACGATTACGGACGCGTGCAGGCCGAGGTGCAGCAGGCGGTCAAGCAAGCACTTGAGGAGCTCGATGCGTCGCCGGCGGTGTCGTTCCAAGTCAGCGGCGGGGCTTTGATTTTCGAACGCATGCAAAAGTTATTGCTGCGCGATATGGGGATCAGCTTGTTGTTGGCTGTCGGTTTGATCGCCGTCGTGATGTCGATCGTGCTTCGCAATCCTTTGATCGGGTTGATTTCACTGTTTCCCAACGTGATTCCGCCGGTCTTTATCTTTGGCATGATGGGATGGCTGGAATGGCCGCTGGAGATTGGTTCCGTACTGACCGCCAGCGCGGCGATTGGGGTCGCGGTCGACGATACCTTGCACTTGATTTACGCCTACGCTCGCCGCGGTGGGGCTGCGCGTGATGGTGGGGTTGTTGATCAACCCGCGCGAATCGCGGCCGCTCTGCAGCACTGTGGTCCCGCCATGGTCCAGACCACGTTAGTCTGTTGCCTTGGGATGTTGGTCTTTGCCGGTAGCCATTTCACACCCATCGTTCGGTTTGCCAGCGTGATCGCGATTTTGTTGAGCGTCGCTCTGGTTTGTGATTTGTTGCTACTGCCCGCCTTGCTCGCTAGCCCGCTCGGCCGGCGTTTTGCTCGTTAAAGCTGCTCGAGCGTTAGCTGGCGGATTTCCCCGCCGGTGTTCCAAGTCGCGATCCCCAGCGGCACCATCACCGCTTGCTCGGGCCAGACGCTGTATTGATGTTCGGCGGTGGCGTAGTCGATGATTGTTTCGTCATCTAGCTCAACCGTCGTCCGTTTCTCGTCCACAGTCAGCACGATGCGGTACCAGCGATCTTGTTCAAAAGGCCGGTAGCCGGTGGTTTCATTTTCGACCGCCGAGAGACCATCCAAATTGGAGACACCCCAAACCCCACCACTCCAGCCACCCATGATTAAGGAAGCGTGCTGGTCGTTGATGGGAAAGGTCAAACCGTAAAAGAAATCGGCCCCGTCCACGCGCCGCGCTTCGGCCGCCACGCGGTAATTCATCCGTGGCACCGGACCTCGGTAGCAAACGCCTGAACCAGGGTTGCCCCGCTCAATACTCAACACTCCCGCGGCGAAATGAATCTTGTCCGCGGCGGAGAAAGCCCCCGTGGTGACGACTCGCCAAGCGGCCGGGGTGAGCAGTAAATCGCGTTTGTTGGGCATGGGCATTTTCGTGAGCCGACGGCGCTAGCCGCGGGCAGTAATTTTCGTGAGCCGACGGCGCTAGCCGCGGGCAGTATTGAGGTTCTCGAATAGGTGCTATCAGGCTACTACCTGGAACTAATACTCCAAATGGTACCTCAAACCGCCCGCTCTTGCATGTCAGCTGGCTCCCTGCTGCTGGCACGTCGTTTGCGACCCTAGCCTGACGAATGAAAGAGGCGGATGGCTGCCGAGACAGTCAAGCGGTTTTGAGGAGGCACCAAAGTTCACAGTGACCGGTGCAGGCCTCGCGAAACCCTCTCCGCAGCCAAGCAAACATCACTCGAACCCAGTAAGAGTAACTATGAGCATGCGACTGTTTTATCGAGGACTTCCCTGCGCCCTATTGACCGCGTCGTTGGTCGCGTCCGGGGTTGCTGTAGAGGCTCAGGACAATCAACGAAATCAAGATCGGCGAAATCAGGACCGGCAAAGCCAAAATCAAAATCAGCAAGACAGCTGGGATAGCGAACAACGCGACAGACAAAGCGGGCAGCAAAGTGGGCAGCTCCGCTTGGATCCGCGAGCCTGGGTGACCGTCGGAGTCGATTATGATAACGATGGCCGTTTCGACCGCTTCGAGCGGCTCTACGTGTTCGATCTGGAACGGGCCCGCTCGGAAACCGCGCGGCGGCAAAATCGCACTGCCCAGCGTGACTCGGGTCAACGTAACTCGGGTCAGCGCCAAATGGGCCAGCGCCAAATGGGCCAGCGCCAAATGGGCGAGCGTCAAATGGGCGAGCGTCAGATGGCTGAGCGTGGTTCCGAGCGACCGCTTCCTCGCACGATGTCGGTGCAAGGCACGATCCGTCAGCTGACTTCGGTAAAAATGAAGGGGCAGGACGAGCAATCGCAGTTGGCAAAAATTGAGACCAGCGAAGGCAAACGCCTGACTGCTTGCCTTGGTCCTAAGTCAAATTTTTCGGAACTGGATATTCGTCAAGGCGACCAAGTGCAACTGCAAGGTGTTAAAGCGCGCTTGAATGGTCGTCCCATTTTGATGGCCACGAAGATTCGTCATCAAGGTCAGATCGTTTCGGTCGATCTGCCCAAGCGAACCGGGCTTAAGCAAGCGAAAGCGGAAGTGGTCAATCTTCGCAAAGTGCGATTCAAGAACTACGAACAACCTTTCGTGATTGGCGAAGTTAAGATTCAATCTGGTCAAGAGGATCGCGAGCGAAAGACGCTCGTCAACTTTGGTCCCGCTAATCGTTTGCAAGATTTGCAACTGGGTGAAGGTGATCGAGTTCGGATCTTAGCCCGCGAAGGCTCGATCAATGGCGAGCAAGCGATGATTGCTGAAGAAGTTCGCTTGGATGACGACGCGGTTCGTTTGCGCCGACCGCAAGATCGCAGCGAGTTTCAACGCCGCCAGCGATCGGACCAACAACGTCAGCAACGCCAAAGTCAAGACGACAACCGCGAGACTTAAAATCGCGCTGGCAACCCTGCCAAGCGATAACCACCGCGGCTCTGCTTATAACGCGTCTTGTCTAGTTGAGCCGATATTTCCTCACTCGCCGGTCTTGTCTCCATCGCCGGCATTGGCTTTTCCGTCTACCCCGGCGACTGTTTCGTCGGGGAGGCGGTGGGCACCTTTGCGGAAAATTGGTGTTGCACGCGATGCACGACCAACACCAATCCGGCAGCGGCCAGGGTTAAACCGAGCAGCGACCAAGTGGGGCCGTTCCATTCGCCCCAGCTGACCATCGTGTAAACCCGCTCTTTAAATTCCAACTCAGCAGTTTCGGCTGTGGCGGCCTGCAGTGGCCATAATTTGCGCAGCGAGCCGAGCATCAACCCCAGCAGGGCGGCAAAAGTTATTTCGCTGTATCGGGCCAGCAACAAACTCAACAAGCGGCTGAAGGCTAACAATCCAAACAGGCAGCCGACCGCGAAGGTGGTCAAGCGGAGTAACAGCAGGCCGGAAAGATCGAGGCTGACAATCTGCTTCAGCATCCCGGTGACTGGATGGTAAGCGCCCAGCAGCAGTAGCACGAACGCGCCGCTAATGCCCGGTAAAATCATCGCGCAAATCGCGATCGCTCCGGCAAAAAATAAAAACAGCGTGCTGGGGTCTCCCGCGACCGGGGTTAACGAGGCGATCAGCCAGGCAAAAGCGGCTGCCACGACGGTGGTGATCAGCCGCCGGGGCGTCCAGTGGTTCACCATGCCGCCGACGATCAACCCGCTGGCCAACACCAAGCCGAAGAAGACTGCCATCGTTTCGCTATAGCGATGTTCCAGCAGCCAGTGCATCAGGGGGCCAAGTCCCACAATGCCAACTCCGATTCCCATCCCCAGCGGCAGCAAAAACCGGCCGTCGAGGTGGCTCCACAGCCCAATCCATTGCCGCTGTCTGGCTATTTCAATCGCTCGCCCATCAAATTGGCTGATGGCAGTGACGAGCCGTCGATAATGTCCTAGGATCAAAGCCACGGTGCCACCGCTGACTCCCGGCACCACATCGGCTGCGCCCATGCAGAATCCGCGACCTAAATTAACAAGATCCTCGGCGATAGTTTGTTTAAGTCGTTTCAAGGATGGTTCCAATTATTCCACGGCGGAGTTTCTTGCCGATGATACCGGTTGTAGAGATGCTAGTTTTGGCGGTGGTGCAGGGAATTGCTGAATTTTTACCAATCAGTTCTTCCGGGCATCTCGTCATCCTGGGCAATTGGATGCGGGTCGAGAATACCTCCGCCACTGTCGAGATCATACTACACGCCGGCACGCTGGCTTCGATTCTCGTTGTCTATTGGCGGAGGATCTTGGAGCTGCTCAAATCGGATCGGCGGGTTATTCCGCTGCTGGTGGTCGGTACGATTCCAGCGGGTGTGGCGGGAATCTTAATGAAAACTCAATTTCCGCACTTATTGGAAAGTCCATTGCTGGCGGGGTGGATGTTGATCGTGACGGGGCTGCTGCTGCTCTCCCTGCGGTGGCTCCCCGATGGTGAAGTCAGCTATCAGCAAGTTTCTTTTGGGGGCGCATTTACCATCGGCTGCTTCCAAGCTTTCGCTTTATTCCCAGGCATCAGTCGCGCGGGATCGACGATCGTAGGCGCGCGGTTGGGTGGCATGCGACGGGAAGACGCGGTGACCTTCTCCTTTTTGTTGGCCATTCCGGCTATTCTAGGTGCCACGATCCTCACTTTCCGAGATCTATCCAAGACCGGGTTGGGTGAGATGCAAGTCGGGGTGTTGTTGCTCGGCGCGATCGTTTCGTTTGTTGTCGGCATCGTCGCCCTGCGTTGGTTGATCCAATGGGCCCGCGAAGGTCGACTCTATTGGTTTGCCGCTTGGTGTATTCCGCTTGGTTTGGTTGTGATAGCTATGTGCCAGAGCGGGCTGTTGGGAGAGAAGTAATTCATGGTGCGTTATCGCAAGGTCGCTCAACTGAAAACGGTCGCCGATTTTCGTCAGCAGTTGGCCGCGCTGAATTTGGATCTCCCGCTCGATGACCAGCCACTCACGGCGACGAGCGGTTCTCCGTTGGCTGAGTCAATCGAAGTTGCTGGGCTGAGTATCGGCAATCGCTTTTGCATTCATCCGATGGAAGGCTGGGATGCCATGCCGGATGGCAAGCCGAGTGAATTGACACTCCGCCGTTGGCAAAATTTTGGGCTCAGCGGCGCGAAACTGATTTGGGGAGGCGAAGCGGCCGCGGTGCGTCCCGACGGCCGAGCCAATCCGCGTCAAACGATGGCCGTCGACGACAATGAAGCCGGGTTGAATCAGCTTCGCCAGACCCTGTTGGAAGCGCATCAAGCGACTTGTGGCACTTGCGACGATTTGGTTGTCGGTCTGCAACTCACCCACAGTGGGCGTTATTGCCGTCCCTGGGACAAAGTCAAACTCGAACCGCGGATTGCTTACCATCACCCCTTGCTCGATGCCCGCTGCGGGATCGCCGCCGGGGATGATTCGGTGGTTTGGACAGACAGCCAATTGGACGGTTTGGTCGAAGATTACGTGCGGGCCGCGCAGTTGGCCGAGCGTTGCGGTTTTGACTTTGTCGATGTCAAAGCCTGTCATGGCTACCTGTTGCACGAATTTCTTTCCGCTCGCAACCGGCCCGGTCCGTACGGGGGCGATTTTGCGGGTCGCACGCGGTTGCTGTTAACAATCATCGCGGCGGTACGAGCGGCTTGTCCCGGGCTGGCTGTGGGTGTCCGGTTAAGTCTCTTCGACACACTCCCATACGAGATCGGTGATCCAGTCGGCCGTCCCGTGGCGTTGCCCGCCGGGGAACCCTACTTGGCCGGTTTCGGTTGTGACTCGCAAGATCCTTTGCAACTCGATCTGAGCGAACCGCTGCAGTTAATAGGTTGTCTGCAACAAGCGGGCGTCAGTTTGCTGAATCTGACTTGCGGCAGCCCTTACTACAATCCGCACATCCAGCGGCCAGCCATCTTTCCACCAAGTGATGGTTATGCGCCGCCGGAGGATCCGTTATGTGGTGTCGACCGGCAGATTCAAGCGGTGCGGATTGCCAAGCAGGCTTATCCCGGCATGTTTATGGTCGGCAGTGGATACACCTATTTGCAAGATTACCTACCGCACGTGGCGCAAGCGACCGTCCGCGCGGGCTGGGTCGACTCGGTGGGGTTAGGCCGCATGGTGCTCTCCTATCCGCAGCTGCCGGCTGATGTGCTGAGCGGTAACGTCTGGCAACGCAAGTTAGTCTGCCGCACCTTCAGCGACTGCACCACGGCACCTCGACTGGGCTTGGTCAGCGGTTGTTATCCGCTGGACGCTTTTTACAAAAAGCGTCCCGAGCGCGAGCAATTAAAAGCGTTCAAGCAATAGCCAACTTAACACGGGACAGGAGACCCCAACGAGCTTGCCTCGTTCGGTGAATCAGGTTGTCGGCTAGTGATGCAAGCCCCGCGACTCTCTACGCCTCACCGCCCACCGCCCAACTGCCCGTCCGCCTGCGGCGGGCAGTTGGAACGGGGCAACGCGGGAACGTGCTAGCCAAGAAACTCCTTCACCGCACAAGGCGAGCTCGTGGGGGTCGTGATGGGCCGGCGAGAGGCTAAACAAATCGAAGGGCTTCGCCGGGGTCAGCGACGGTCTTAACTTTGGTGTCGAAGGGCTTCGCCGGGGTCAGAAGGGCTTCGCCGGGGTCAGGCTTTGTGTTCGGTGTTGTAAAGGGTAGGTTTGGCGGTTTGTTGCTTAGTGTGCACTTGTTGTCGGATGCGATTCCATGCCGTGACCACCATGTATCAAATTGCCAGCTGTTCATGGCCACATCGTCTTACGGGTGTGAATTGATTTCCGCCGGGCTTGTCCCGGATCGGGATCACAACTGGAAGGGCTTCGCCGGGGTCAGGCTTTGTGTTCGGTGTTGTAAAGGGTAGGTTTG
>CAZHTX010000091.1:0-14846 GCA_964535475.1 uncultured Pirellulaceae bacterium | reverse complement strand
CGCCGCCAATTCCAGTTCGCAGCACCCGAGGATGGCGTTTATTGGTTTGCCACACGGACTCTCGATGCGGCTGGTAATTCCTATCCCGCTGGCAACCAATTGGCCCCACAATTGATCGTCGTGGTCGATACCTCCTTGCCGCAACTGGAACTACAAGCCGATGCGGATGCTGTCGGCGATGTGCAGATCGATTACGCGATTACGGAAGCCTTCATTAACCCGGCTAACGTTCGCATCTTCTACATGACCGATACGCAGCAGAGCCAGTGGATGCCGCTGGACCCCGATTTGGCGACTGCGAGTCAAACACCGAGTGGCAAAATTCAGCATCGTATTCGTTTTCAACCACGTGACGATTGGCGATATTTAAACTTGCGTTTTGAAGTCAGCGATCAAGCTGGTAACCAGGCTACGCTGACTCGTCAGATCGAACGCCCCCGCTTGGCTGCTAGTCCCGATTGGCTCTCCGGTCGCGGCGGACAGAGGCCAACACCGCAAATGAATACATCATCGCGAGCGAGTTCACCTCAAGTGGGTTCAGCTCAACCCAACTCGGTCCCCATCGGTGATTCGGGTTACGCTATGACCACTCCCCTGCCCCGCGCGGCCGCCGCCGCAGAGTATGCGCCGCCACCGCCACGGCCTGACTTGCGCGGCTTTGATCAACAGTCGACCTGGTCAGCCAATCGGCCCGATGCTAACCGTACAGCTATCGACCGTGCAGGTGTTGACCGTGCAGGTGTTGACCGCGGAGTGACGGGCGGGCGGCCGTTGACTGCCCAGCCTGTCTCGCGGGGTCGTGGAGACGGGGCACCCGAGTATCGTGCTATTCCCGGGCTGACACCACCCGGAAACCAAAGCTACGGCAGTCAAAGCTACGGCAGTCAAAGCTACGGCAACCAAACGCCCGACCTTGGCCAGGGGCCGACGACTCCCTTGCCGACCAGCAGCGCGATGCGACCGCTAGAGATCGAATCGTTACCGTTGCCAGCGGGGGTTCGCGATCAGGGGGAGACGGTGGCGACCGATGTGGAGCGATCCCCTGGCGATTTCTCCACCGACGTTCAGGCAGAAAGTTTACGGGGTCAGGCTCAGCCGATTGCGGACAGCCCAGAGAACTCCAGCAGCGGTTCACAGAATCTGCTCGGCGGGGGCCAGGCCTACGCGGGCGATCCCTTGGCAATGACGGTTGACTTACCAGAGATTGACGAGTCGGAAATTCGCCACACTCGCCTGAATCGCTTCGAGTTAAATTATGAGGTCGAAGCCATTGGCTCGCGAGGCGTCTCCGCGGTGGAATTATGGGGGACCCGCGACGGTGGCAAGACTTGGAAACACTGGGGTGTCGATCCCGATCTGGAAAGTCCGTTTGACATCGAAACCAACGGGTCGGGCTTATATGGTTTTTGCATTGTGGTCGTTGGCCGCAATGGTTTGACCAGTCCCGCGCCGCGATCCGGTGACCCCGCGGAAATATACATTCGCGTGGATACCGAAGCACCCACAGTTCACATCACGGCGGCACGCTATGGCGAAGGCCCGGAGGCGGGATCGTTAATCATTGAATATCAATGTCAAGACGAGCAACTGATTCAACGGCCGATCAGTTTATCGTACAGCCAGTCGGCTGAGGGTCCGTGGACCACGATCGCCGCCGGCCTGGAGAATACCGGACGCTATGCTTGGCCCGCCGATCCACGTTTGCCCAAACAATTATACTTGCGGATCGAAGCGACCGACCGCGCTGGGAACGTGGGCATCGAATCAACCTCCCAGCCAATCGCTATCCATGGCTTGGCTCCCCGCGCGCGGATCCGCAGCTTTCAGCCGATCGATCGCAATTAGCCCGTGCGAGTTTCAATTGTGATCCCGGATAGACGCGTCTGAAGACCTGTCCTACTTCGTCTTGCTGCAGACGTTGTCCCGCGAGCGACTGGCGATGATAATATTAGTCAGTCGAGGAAGTGCAAGTGATTGGCTGATCATTAAACCGCGGGCAAGCATGAACGAGCAGGGGCGATTTGCGACAACACGTTGGACGGTGGTGTTGCAGGCTGCGCGGGAAGATCCCGGGGGCCAGCGTCCCGCCTTGGCGGAGTTGTATCAGCAGTATCAACAGCCGCTGTACGTGGTCGCCAGGGTGCGGGGGTTATCTCACGAGGACACCGTCGACGCGCTGCACGATTTCTTTTGCGAATTGCTTGACGGGAACATGCTGGCCGCGGCCGACCAACAGCGAGGCCGCTTTCGCGCCTTCCTGTTGACCGCGTGGCGACGCTTCTTGACCGATATTTATCGCCGCGGCGCCGCCCTCAAGCGAGGTGGCGAACATCAGCGGGTCTCGATCCACGTGGTCGCCGACGCAAGTTTTGACCAGCGATTGGTGGCGATCGGCGATAGTGTTGCGGAACAGGATGCCTGTTTTGATCGCGAATGGGCTGAAAGCGTGCTGCGGAGGACTCGACAACTATTGGTGGCTGGTTATCAGCAGCGAGGTCGCGCGGCGCTGGCTGAGGCCTTGTTGCCGCTGTTGACCATTCCCCTCGATGGTGGCCGCTGTGCCGAGCTGGCTGCGCAGTTGGAGTTGTCGACCACGGCGATCAAGGTGGCTCTGCACCGGCTGCGGAGTCGATTCGGGCAAATTCTCCGCCAAGTCGTCGCGGAAACGGTTGATCATCCCGACGAGATCGACGACGAACTGGATGCCCTGCTGCGAATCGTCGGGGAAGTCCAACCGGCGAATTAAAAAATTGTGGATTGCTGTAACTGGTAAGATTGAAAAACGAACAGCTTAGCGGAGCACGAGGATCGCGTGCCGGACGCATAGCAGCGTTTTCCCTTCTCGCCTTTTACAGCGTATCTAGAAATGGTTGAAACTATGGTACCTCAGCACGCATCAGAACAGCAGGCAGGGAAAATATGCCCCAATTGTGGTAACCAAGCGGTGGGCACGGACGCGTGTAAAACCTGTTTATTGCAGCTTGGTCGGTACGCTGGCGGGGCTGGCCAAATTGGGCTCGAGCCGACCCAAGATCATGTGGACAGCGACCGCCCCGGTTCCGATGGTGCCGGTGGGCAGCGGGCCGGCGGGCAAGTGGTCGGCGGAATCTCGGCCGCCGAAATGGCTGAGCGTTTTCCGCAGTACGAGATTTTGAACCTCATAGGTTCCGGCGGGATGGGGGCTGTTTACCGGGCCCGGCAAAAGTCGCTCGACCGGATGGTGGCCATCAAAGTCATCGAGGAAAACGACCGCGACCCGGCTTTCGCCGAGCGATTTTCTCGCGAAGCCCGCACCCTGGCCAAACTCTCACACCCTCATATCGTCACCGTCCACGATTTTGGACATAGCGAACATTTGTTTTTCTTGGTGATGGAGTATATCGAAGGCGTCAATTTGCGGCAGGCAATTCAAGCCCAAGCGTTTGACCCCAGCGACGCCTTGAGAATCATTGAGCAGGTTTGCCAGGCGCTTCAGTACGCCCATGGACGCGGCGTAGTGCATCGCGATATTAAACCCGAAAATATTCTGCTCACCGAAGATGGCATGGTCAAGATTGCCGACTTTGGGTTAGCAAAGTTGTTGGACGATGACAAGCGGGAGGTCACCTTGACGGGAACGCGTCAGGTGATGGGAACGATCGCCTACATGGCGCCCGAGCAGGTTGATAACTCGACGGCGGTGGACCACCGAGCTGATATTTACTCGCTGGGAGTCGTCTTTTATGAATTGTTGACAGGTCATCTACCATTGGGCAGGTTTGAATTGCCCAGTCAACGCAGCGCTGGAGTTGACCTGCGAATTGATCCCGTGGTGATGAAGTCGCTCTCGCGGGCACCGGCGGACCGTTATCAATCGGCTTCTGAATTGTCGAGTGAGATCGCCAGTATTCCCGCTGTCCCAGTTGCTGAGGTGTCCCAGGGGGATCATCCGGTGGATCAGCAGACGTCTACGCCACAAATGGGTAAGCAAGGCCAATCGGCACCGGTCGCCGCACTACCGAGTAAAAAAGGTGTCGGTGACTTGGGGACGCGTCGCGGTGACAGTATTTCATTCTCCCTCAAACAAATGCACGGAGGCTTTGCCGAAGGCCAAGGAATGCTGCAGTTTGAGACCGACCGCTTAATTTTTGAATGGAAAGTAAAAGACTCGCTGTTCGGTGCGATCGAAAGTAATCTCAATCGTTTGGAGCTGCCTATTGATCAAGTCTCTGGCATGCAGTTAAAAAATTACTGGGTCTGCTCACGGCTGTTGGTGAAGGCCAGGACTTTGCAGGCCTTAGAGCCTTTGCCGCAGGAAAAGTTGGGAAGTGTGAAATTCGCAGTGGCCAGGTCGGATCGGGAGCTCATTCAGCATTGGATATCGAACTACAACTTGCATCCGCAAGGCGGTTTTGTACCACCAGCTTCACATCCCGGAAATGCCGGCAAAGCGTTAGATTGGAAGATTGCAGTGCTGATATTAGCACTGTTTTTTATTCCCGTGTTGGCTGCCGGCTCATTGGTGTTGTATTACGTAGCCATGCCGCAGTCTTATTCCAGTGATGTTCAGGACGGTCCAGCGTTGATCATTGATCGCAAGCACGCTGGAGATTCGATCCAGCTGGACAAAGATGGTGTGAAAATCCAGTCGGGAAACAACGCCATCTCGGTCACCCGAGAGGAATGACAGCTTATTAGTTTTTCACATGCGGCCGCTGGTGCCTTGCGTAAGCGCCATAAAGGCCGATTCGAGATCGAGTTGTTCTTCACGGAATTGTCGCAAGCCAATGCCGGCCTTCATTAACATTTCGGGCAGCTCGCTGTAATCTTCAACTTCGGGATTGAGGATGACCTTCAGCCCCGCGTCGATTGTCTCCACGCCGGCAACCAACGGGGAGGCGGTCAGCAACTCGCCCGCTCGACCGCTGGCGGTGACATCGGCCAATTGAATCAGCAGTACCACGTGCTGACGAACTTGCCGCATCACATCGGCTACCGTGGCGTTCACTTTCAACACCCCGCGGTCGATGATTCCGACTTTGTTACAGATATCAGCCAACTCGGGCAGAATGTGGCTGCTGACGATCACCGTTTTGCCCATTTGCCCCAGCCGGCGGAGCAGGTTTCGCATTTCGATGCGAGCTCGTGGGTCGAGTCCGCTGAGCGGTTCGTCGAGCAACAGCACTTGCGGGTCATGCAGCAGCGTGCGAGCCAGTCCCAAACGTTGCGTCTGGCCTCGGGAAAGTGTGTTCGCCATGGCGTCGCGCTTAAAGCCCAAGTCGACCACTTCCAACATTTCCTCACAACGTTCCCGCCGCTTGCTGCCATTGATGCGATAGGCGGCCGCGAAAAATTCTAAGTACTCCGTGACGGTCATGTCATCGTAGACGCCAAAAAAGTCGGGCATATAACCGACTAATCGACGTATCTCTTTGGGGTTGGTGTAGATCGAATGACCACACACGTAGGCTTCTCCCCAGCTGGGCTCGAGCAGCGTGGCGATGATTCGCATCGTCGTGGTCTTGCCCGCTCCGTTGGGACCGATAAAGCCAAACAAGTCCCCTTCGACTAAGTCCAACTCAATCGCTTCGATGGCGAACATGTCGCCATATTTTTTGGTCAAATTCGTGGTCTTAATCATATGCTGCCCGCTCAGTGGCTTGGCCAGTTGAAAAGCTGGATGAGATGATAGGATTTGTGATTAATTCGCCAGTCCGCCACTGACGGGCAAGATAACGCGAACATAAGTGATCGCGTCGGTTTCGGTGATTATCGTTTCGGACGTACTCGCCGGCTCTTCAACTCCCGCAGCGTTCGCTGTGACGTTGCTGACTGATTTGGACAGTTTCACCGTGGCTTCGTTATCCGCCAAACGGCCGACGAGGATCGCTCTGTCGGATGCTAGCACGGAGGTAAGGTCGAGCTGGCTGAGGACGCGATTGTCTAAGCCAGTGTATTTGTCACCACCGGCGGCTTGATAAAACAAAATCACTTCCATTAAGCGATCGAGGTCATCGGTCGCCGCTCGGTCCCAAGGTTCGCTGATCGAAGCGTTTTCGCTGGTGCGTCGGCGATTTAACCGCCAACGAAAATTCTTCGGTTGTAAAGCATCTAAGTTGGCCGCCAGGGCACCAGCCGGCACGCGAGTTGGCAACACGTAAACCAAGTTGCGATAAACTAGGTAGCCCTCCAGCAAATCAACCGGCAAGGGGTTGAGCAACGTGCCTGCCAAAAGTTCGCTGGCCGGACGTTTCGAGATACCACTGGCTGCTGTTACCGGGCTGGCGAATTGCCAGCGGGCAGATAACGATTTGCTCGATAGCGGTGCCAGCGGCAATCCGGCAACACGCCTGGCGATCTCACTCCCCTGCCCCGCTTGGTTTGCTGTCGATGTTGGGGCTGTCGATGTTGGGGGCTTTGGCAACTTGCTGCTCTGCAAGGCATAAGCGGGCAAACGGACATCTTCCCCGGCGACTTCGATCCCGCCGAATGCTCGACCGGCGAATCCCCAAGGACCAATGATGGCGGCTGGTTCTCCACTGCCAGCGAGCGGACCGCTGGGCCGCACGCTGATGTCAAACCGCGACGCTTCGCCGGCAAAGACTTGCACCCATGATGTGCCGCGGCCAAATTGTTGGGTGACATCCATGTCGACCACGGTGACTTGACTGATCCGGGCTGGTGGAGCAGAACCACGCCACAGCAAAATGGCTGCCGAGAGCGAAATGATCATCAACGGAAAGCTAAACCAACCCAACAGGGGACGGCCCAGAAATCGATTGATCAGGAAGTAATCGATCGGGCCGAGAAAGCCAATCAAGCACAGCAAGATGGCCGCGATCGCCGAGAATTGGACGCGGCTGGCTCCGGCGAATTGATCCAATGATGTCTTGAGTTGGCCAGCCATCTCACCGTAGCGAACATCGGCTCGCGGTTGCGATTGCCCGCGTTGCCGCCGCTCAGGGAATAACTCCGGAATCAAGCGATTCATAAAGTCTTCCCGCTGCCGCCAACTGGCCAGCGGCTCGGAGTCCAGCCCGCCACTGAAAACGGTGATCGCGCCGATGCCGAACTGGCTGCGGAACACGAGTGGTAAACTTTCGCGACTGGTCGTTTGTCCGATGCGTAAGACTTGAGCGCCGGCGAGCTGCAAACGGGTTGCTGGGAAACTCGTCGTCGCGGCGCTGGCTGCGATAAACGTCTCGATCGATTCGGGTTCGACTTGAACAAGCTCCCCGGCATCCGCGGCACCGATCGCGGCGGGTAACCAGTCGAGCTGTCGCAACAAGGCGACGCCCTCGG
This sequence comes from uncultured Pirellulaceae bacterium, assembly GCA_964535475.1. Taxonomy (GTDB): domain Bacteria; phylum Planctomycetota; class Planctomycetia; order Pirellulales; family Pirellulaceae; genus Laterigemmans. The sequence continues at coordinate 7,565 of CAZHTX010000091.1, read as the reverse complement.
TCCCCAGGGAGAGAAACATCTGTCCGCCACCAGCCAGCCAGTCCCTGAGTGCATTCGCCTGAGCCGGTGTCATCGCTTCCACCACCGACAATCCACTGCTGCTCAGCACGACCCAGTCCACGCCGTCATAGCCGATCCAGTGGTCGGGCAACTGTTCCGCGGAGCCGATCAGGGAGACATCTAAACTCCCTTCATCTCCCAACAGCAAACTGCGACCAATTTTGTCCATGCCCAAAGCATCACCGAGGGCGACCACCCAAGGACGCTGTTCGGTAGCCAGGCTGCGGCTCAACCGCGTCCGCCACACAATCGAACCGGCAAGGCCATCCTCATCGATGGGGCGAATGGTCAGCGGTGCTCCCAGCGGTCCAGCGGGCAGATAGTGCTGCAAGCGGCCGGAAGCGGGAACCGTGGCACGTTGTAGCAATCGCACGCCATCGCCGTCCAGTGTCTCAAACTCCAGCAGCTGCCCGGCGGTCGCACCCTCAATTCGCAGCTGCGTCCAGCGGCCAACTTGATAACGTTCCGCGATGCCAAAGCTGGCTGTCATCCCCGGCTGTTGGCTGGCAGCTGGCGTTTCGCCTGTTGTGGTTTCGCCGGTTGTGGAATCTTGACTTCGTGCTGGAGGTTGCCAGCACAGCCAAATTAGCAACAGCAACGAAAACATTCGCCAGCCGCGACGCAGGGGGAGCGAAATCATTGCGGGCGCGTTGATTGCGGGCGAGTGGATTGCGGGCGAGTGGATTGCGGGCGCGTGGATTGCGGGCGCGTGGATGGTGGTCACGTGGAGTGTGGTCACGGCTTTTCTTCATTGGGACAAGTGCAGACCAACCGCCCGCAACCGGGGCAGCCGCCGCCATATTTGGCGCCGACGGCTTGGGATAAATCAACGCCCGCCACGTTGGCAATCGTAGCCAACCAAGCGAGCACATCGGCAAACTCCTCGGCTAAGTTCTCGCGGTCATTGCCGCGGAGGGCGGAGGCCAATTCGCCGACTTCTTCCATCAGCCACATAAAGGTCCCGTCGACTCCACGCGCTTCGTCTTTATCGAAGTACATGACGCGGATCTTGGCTTGCAGATCCCTCAGGGAGACTTCGTCGGTGGGCTGGTTCATGCAGATTCGGTACGGGGAGCGGGGGTGCGGGATTACAGCGAGCACTGAAGAGAAACATCTGATTGTAGCTCACCTGCCGAGTTTTTCACGGCCCCCTCAACAGCGGGTCAATCCAAATGCCCAGCGGAGAGGCAAAAGTTCCCGCTGCTCGCTCGACTTCCAGGATAATCGCCGGTCCGGCTGGGATCTCAATTTCGATCAAACCGGCTTGCTCTCCCTCCCCCAGCGGCTCGCTTTCCCACAACTGGCGAATCATGCCGTCGCTGCCCACCGCTTGGATGCGGAAAAGCACCTGAGCGGCGGTTGATTCGGGGGGGAATTCATCAGCGATTACGGGCCGCACCCCAATTTCAGTTCGTAAAATTCCACCTCGGCCACCGGGCAACCGATAAACCGCTTGACTCGTGGCCGGCATCGCGATCGTGCGTGGGTAAAGCTGCTGGTCCAGCTGCAACCAGCGAGTGGCTGGAGCGACCGTGGCGTTTGAATTTTCCGCCGGGTTCATCGTTTCCGGAGGGCCGACCAGCGGCGTGTAACGTTGCCGCAGCGGTTTCGCCAAATGCATCGGCCAGACCGCACGGTTCGCAGCGGCGTTTTCATCGTCCGCGAGGCCGTTACCTGCCAACAGCGTGATGTCGTCGAACTGCAACGTGGCAATGCGACTTGTCAGCTCCCAGCCACAGGCTAACTCGATTCGCCAGATCCCTCGCAGCTCATTTTCAGCATCCAATTCGCTGGCGTTTGCGAGATTCCCGTTTGACCCATTTGTGTTGCCACCACGTGCTGAGCGTTGGCGGCTCGTCGGCGGCGTGATCCGAGCGGCTTGCAACCGCGTCCCGTCGCGCAGCCCCAGCCAGCTCTGGGCGTCGCTGGGCGGTAGCATCAGCGGGTTGAGGGCCGGGCTGAAGATCAGCCCCCGTACCGTGTCGAGCGAAATCGTGCGGCTTGTTCCTCGGAATTGCAGTTGCACGGAGGGCGAGCCAGTTGCGGAGCTAAATGATGACGGTCGCGTATCGCCAAACTGAATCAGCCCTTCCTCGCCGGCGACCAAAGTACCACGCATTTGATCACCGTTGACATCCACAATCACATCGTCACTCCCCTCGGCTGCCAACGCCGCGGCGACGAATGATTCACGCAAGCCCGCCAAGCTGGGTGCTCGCCAGATGACGGCCCGCACCAAGGCGGCCGGAATCGTGGTGCGAAAATAGTCGTTGGCCAATTCCACTCCTTGGCTATCGATCTGCAACACGCGGGCTGTGATCAGCGAGCCATCAACCAGCAACACGCCATGAGCTTGCCTGGCCAAAGACGCCGCGCCGAATCGCACGACTTGCGATAGCGGCAAGCGGATGGTTTGCGATGTGGTTTGCGATGCGGCGGTGGAAAATTTCAGCACACCCTGAGGTGACCAATCCACCAGCCGTGCCATTGCTAAAGTTTCGCCAGTTCGTAACAGACGCTCGTCTGCCGCAGACGCTCGGTCAATCGCAATCCAGCACGTCGTTGCCAAAAATACTGTCAAGCTCAACGTTAAACTATTGCCTACTATGGGGCTGATCGGCATATTCGATTTCAAATGTTGGGCTCACAACGTGGCTAGTAGGTTGACTGGAATTGGTTGGTGATGAATTTTGGAACTTTCGGCGGAGCGAAAGGCGACTCTTTTTTAACGCTGAAAGATTGGTAGTAGACTGGTTGGTGCTGACAGTACTAAACAAGCCATGGCCGTGCCGTAGTGCCGGCCCAATACGTCTTGCCAACTGCCATCTTGAGACTGCATTTCCAATAACAGTTTGCGGATGCGTCGATAGTAGTTGGCGAAATCTTGACCGCCCCGTTGCCACATTGCTTGAACGCCATAGTAATGCGCGTAAAAGAAATAGTTGTGCTGCAGCGGTGCTAAGTATTCATTTAAACGACGATTGACAAATTGATAAGCCAGTTCCAACTCCATGCCTTCGTATCGTCCCGCGTTCTGCAAGGCCACAATCGCACCGGTGGTGAGTGGGAATCGACTCTCACCCCCTTCTAATTGATACATGAAGCCGCCGTCGGTGTTTTGGGAACGGCGGACATAGTCGACCGCTTTGGTGATCGCTTCGCCGGGAACGTAAACCCCCGCGTTGCGAGCGGCTCGTAAAGCCATCATTTGGCAAATCGTGACCGACAAGTCGGCATCTAATGGCTGGGGCGTGTACCGCCAACCCCCTTGGCTGTTCTGAGCTTTAAGAATCAAACCAACGGCGGCTCGCAAGATATTATCCAGATCGTCGCGCGGTGACATGCCGATAACTTCCGCCAAGAACAAAGTGGCAAAGCCTTGTCCATACATCGGCCCGCGGCGCATCATGTCGGCTTTCACCAAAAAACCACTTTCGTCAGCCGCCCCGGCCACGTAATCGACAGCCCGCTCCACCGCTTGGCCGAATGGTCCCCGCCGGGGCAAGCTACCGCCGGCGATCCAGGCTAAACCGGCCAAACTAACGACGGCCACGTTGCCTCCCATTTGTCCGCCGAAACGTCCGTCGGGGCGTTGAATAGAAGCCAAATATTCACGGCCCCGTCTCAGCGCTTCGGTGACGCGGCGGTCCTCGCTGCCGCCCGCTTCGCGAGCTTGCAAATCACCCCAAGGGGGCGCGGCGATCGCCCGCGGAGCACCGAATCGTTCCAGCCCGATCAGGGAAAGGCAAGTGGCCGGCAACACGCTCCGCCGTAACCAACTGCGACGGTCCAGTCGGGGTTCCGGCTGCGGAAACAAAGGGGTCAGGCCTCTTTGATGGGCAGGAGTCTCATCAAAGAGGCCTGACCCCTTTGAATCGTCCGAATCGTCCGACGGCAAAATTGGGAGATTATTCATTGGCGGGGAGTTCCGCGAGGGCTTCAAAGTAGGCGCGAATGGCTTTGGCATAACGGGGAACATACTCCGTCGGGATGTCGGCTCGCAGCAGTCCTCGTGTGCGTTGCGGCAAATGTCCCCAGGCAGCCTGGCCCTCAGCCAACGGTGGCGCTTGTCCGGCCCGGGCTGCCACAGGCGTTTGTTGGTCTGCCGGTTGACCGTCATCACCCGCCGCCGAGCCGTCACCCTCGCCGGTGGTCGCTTGCTCTCCTTCGCTCTGCCCCTGCCCGTCCGTTTGTTGCTCGCCCCCCTGCTCCGCTTGTTCCGACTGCTCCTCGGTTGACTCTCCCGGTTGTTGATTTTGCTGGCCGTCCTGAGCCTGCTGATCAGGTTGCTGCTGATCAGGTTGTTGTTGGCTGGGCTGCTGACTTTGCGCCGCGCCCGTTGGTTCGTCGGATGAGGCGGTGTTAATGATTTCATCTAACAGATCGATGGCCCGCTGCTGCGAGCTCAAGGTGTCCTCATCGACTTGACCCCGCGACAGCCGCTGGCCAGCATCGCGCATCGCCAAATAGGCTTGCCACAGCGGCACCCCCGACGCTTGCGACTTGTCAGAACTCGGCTGCTTGGGGTCATTTGGTTTGGTCGAGTCGACCGCCGGAGGTTGGGCGGGTTCAGGTTCGAGATCGAGCCCGTCCAGTAATCCGCCCAAACCGCTATCATCAGCAGCCTGTTGCTCAGCGGGTGGTGGCTGGAAGGCGGTCGCTGGCAGGTCTTGCCAAAGCGACCAAGCGGCAGCCAGCAGGCAGACGACGATCACGGGAGTCGAGATGGGCGATTTAGCTTTGCGGTTCATCAGCGGGACCTGAGTAGTTCTTCATAGCTTTCGATGCGATCGATTAAGCGTTGTTGTTCTTCGGCCAGTTTTCGTTTGGCGACTTCGTAGCGAGCTTTGATGGCCGGATCGGTCGATTTTTCCGTCGCCTCTTCGATCGCCTGCATCAGCTCCATCGTACGCGTTTTCAAGAACGCTTGCGTGGCGCGAGCCAAACGTAAACTGGCCATCATTTTTTTGTTCTCTTCGGCCTCCGCATCGGGTTCCTCAGGCGTTGGTTCGCCACCTTCGGCCGGGGGCGAGTTTTCGCTGCTGTCGGTTGCCGAGTCCAAGCTTTCTAACATGAGGTCGAGCCTTTGCAGGGCGGCCGTGGCGGCGTCCAGCGAGACGGCCGTTGGTTCACCACGCTGCAGCAGCTGGGCCGCTATTCGCATATCGGCCGCTGCGTCTCCGAGGGTTTCGGGGAACCCGGCCGGTTCGCTGGTCGCCGTCGCCAGTTGATTGGTATCTGCGGCTAATTGGTTTTGGTCAGCCGCCAACTGCGGAGGCTCACCGCCTTGCCAGCGAGCGACCAAGCCAGCTTGACTGGCTCGCAACGCGCGGACACTCTCAGCCAGTTGTTCGGTGGCGGCGGCCGGTTCTTGCGGCAGCGGTTGGCCGGGCTGGCCAGAGCGTTGGCCGGCTAACTCCCGCCTGGCTTGGTTGACTTGATCGAGCGCCTGCTGTTGCAACGACTCGGCGCTCCCCTCCCTGCCCCGTTCCAATTGTTCGGCCGCTTGTCGCATCAGCTCCGCCACGGCGGACAAGTCACGCGTTGCATTGGGTTGTTCATCACTGGGCTGAGTTGCGTCAGGCTGGAGCGTTTCAGCGGCTTGGGCGGCCGCTTCCGCAGCGCCGGGATCGTCGGCTTGCAGGGCTGCAGCCAGTTCCCGGAGTTGGTCTTCGAGGGCCGCGGTTTGTCGCGCCAGTTCACGTTGTCGCGCTGAAAGTCGTTCTTCCTCTTGGGCACGATCGTTGGCTTGGTGCATGCTGCGGGTTTCGTCGATCATGCGTTGTTGGGCGGCGGAAAGTTCTCCCAATTGTTCGCCGGCCGCTCGCTGCGCGTCGGCTTGCTGCAGCTTGGCCATCAGCTGATTGAGCTGCTGCAGATTTTCCCGCTGCGCCTCGGTGGCCGCGGCCAAGGCTTCGGATGCTTCGTCGATTTGTTGATCGGCGAGTGCTTCGGCAGATTGTCGCAGCGATTGGCGTGCTCCTTGCTCGCTGCGCGCGGCCAGTTGTTCGACCTGTTCGCGCAAACCGTTGACTTGCTCCGCTGCGAGTTGGTTCGCTTCCGCCAAGTCGCTGGCCCGCTGCAGCAGTTCGAGTGCCGAATCGGGACCTTCGCTGAGCCGCTGTTGGGTGTTGCGTTGACTGGAGCTGGCCGCTTGCAGACGATCGGCGGCCGCTTGCTGACTCGCTTCGTCGGTTCCCAAGCGGGCCTTGGTCGCTTCGCTTTGCTCAAGCGCCAATTGCTGTTGTTGCCGCGCTTCCCGCAATTGCTCCAGGGCCCGACCTTCCGCCGCGGCAATCTTGCTCTGCATCGTCTCGCTGTCGATCACGCGGAGGCGGCGCGTTGTCGATTGGCCGCGGTTGCCGGCTGTATCGATGGCGACCGCCGTGACTTCGATGACATCGCCAATTTGCAATTGCACATCTTCGTCTATGGTGGCATCGACTGTGGCATCCACCGCGCCAGAGTCTTCACCGACCGCGGGAGTTGTGGCGGGCTGAGTAGAAGCAGTCGATGAGCTGGGGAACCAGTTGGCAAGCGGTTGTTCCCAGCTGACATTTGCTCGCAGTTCGTTTTGGCTGTACTGGCGGCGTTGTTGTTCGACCGTGGTGGCGGAGCGGAGGTGACGCGTTTCCAGCCAACTGGTTTGCAGCCCCAGGTCGTCTTCAAATCGGGCACTCAATTCAAGCGTTGCCAGCGGCGTGACCTCTTGGTCGGTCGGCGGCTGGGTTAACACGACCAAGGGAGCCGAGTCGGGTTCGACTTGAACTCGTAGGCGTTGCCTGCTTTGACCTTGAATGCCTTGGCGATCGAGCCACACGAACTGGCCGCTGAACGATTCCTCCAGCAGCAGCGGCCCCAGTTCCAACTCGGTTCCAGCGGGTGATACCTCCAGCGGCAGCTCACTGGGTAATTGAGTCGTGGCGGGGGAGAGTTGCAGTTTACCGCTTTGCAGTGGCTGGCTAACGGTGGCTTGCAACCACAGCGTGGTCCCGGCCAGCACTCGCAGTTGTGGGTCAGTGACTGTGACCTCGGGCAGTCCCGTATACGTGGGAGGCAGCAGGCGAATTTCCAGCGACTCGATCAGCGGGGCGGAGGTGACTTCGATTTCTCGCCAGGGCATCGTGTCGTCGTCCCCGCCGCGTGCTCGCACGGCGAGATTTTGGCGGACATCGGGCCAGACGCTGGTGCCCGCCTCGCCGACCATCTGCAGCGGTGGCGATTCGATTCGTCCATCTGCCATGCGAAACAAGATCTCGGTGTCTTCCGGTAGCGGCCCTAAGCGATCGGTGACAAAGACTTGCAACTCGCTGCCGATGTGCACGCGGTCGGGCAGCGGCTGCAGCACTAATTGGTTGCGGCGCGGCCAAGCGTCTTCGGCGGTGGGCGAGAAAATGCGTCGTGCCGTCAGTGAGCCGATCGCCGGATTCCAAAGAAAGACAAATAAACTGACAGCCACCAACAGACTGGCCGTCAAGACGCCGCGAATCGCTGGCCAGCGATCG
>CAZHTX010000090.1:0-14887 GCA_964535475.1 uncultured Pirellulaceae bacterium | reverse complement strand
CTTCCACGTAGACAGGATCGTTCAGCGTCACCAGAGCCTGTAAGGGAGTGTTGGTTCGCGACCGCCGCAGCGTGCAGACCTCGCGGTTCGGCGCGTCAAAAGTAGCCATCGAGGGATAGGGATTCGAGCGTCGCCAGGTCGTGTAAATGCCGCGTCGATAGCGGTCTTCCCCAGAGCTGGTCTTCCAGTCGGTGGCAGAGCCAAAGGCCGCGCTTAAGCCCAAGTTGGGTTGCGGCGGACGCACCGGCGGGCCAAGCAAACTGGGGCTGAGCAAGTCGGCGACGTGCAGCGCTTGGTCGCGAACCATCTCGGCTGAAATTCGAAACCGGGGGCCGCGGGCAAACTGGCGGTTGTCAGGATCGGCTTCCAGCAGATCGGGCGTGACATGACTCGATTGACAATAAGTGGCCGACATCACGATCTGTTTGAGCAACCGTTTGAGATCCCAGCCATGATCGACCAAATCGACCGCCAGCCAATCCAACAATAACGGATGCGAGGGGGGCTCACCTTGCGAACCAAACTCTTCGCTAGTTTCCACCAAGCCGGTCCCAAATAGTTGTTCCCAGTGACGATTGACAATCACGCGAGCAGTCAGCGGGTTCTGCGGGCTGACCAACCAACGCGCCAGCCCCAAGCGGTTGCGGGGTGCATCCTCGGGCAACGGATGAAACGCAGCCGGCACGCCCGCGGTTGCTTCCTCCGCGAGGCTTTGGTAATTGCCACGCACTTGCAACCGCGTGGTGCGGCGACGATCCTCGGGCAATTCCCGCATCACGGGCACGCTGGTGTGCGGTTTAATCGCCGCCAGTTCCGTTTCCAAACGCTTCAGTTCCCCGCGTGGCTGGGCTAACAGTTCGGTCACGCTGCGGAAATGCTTGGCCAGCCGATCCCGCTCGGCGGCAACCAATTCCGACTTGCCGATCAAGGGTCGCAGGTCGGTGGGCAGTTGGGCCCAACGCGTGACGGATTGATTGTCGGTGAGTGCCAATCGAAAGTGTGTTAACAGGTGTTGCGCGTGCACTGAAACTTGCTCCAAACGCAGCACCAACTGGCCCTCACCCAGCTCCACTGGCGATTGAAAACTGAGCACCAATTGATGGCTGTTTCCGGTCTTGCCGCCAATCGCCCAGCCACTGTTACCCGCGGTCGGTTGGTTGTTCGCGAGGCCTTGTAATACAGCTTCCGCCGGGAACGACGGTTGCGAATAATTGGCGTTCGCGGCAGCCAGCACAATAGGTCGCGCTCCTGATACTTCATGAGCAATTTCCGGCTCGGAGCTCAGCTCGGCTGTGTCGGCCTTGCTTTGCTCTGAAGTCCACACCACGTTGCGGTCGGCATCGAGAACTTGCACATGATAGCCCCGCAAGCGATCGCCGATTTGCTTTCCGCCGTCGGTACGGTTCCAAAGCGAAATCTTGTCGATAGCCTGAGCCTGACCCAGGTCGACTTCCCACCAGGGGGAATCTTCTTGATTGGTGTGCGTCACCGAACCGGCGGTGAAATCACCATTGGTATCGCCATCGTTGGCCCGCGCGGCCGGCGCGTTATAGCCGGTGGAGCTTTGCGTGGCGGTGCCCGCTGTTGCGACGTTTCCACCATTGCTGAAGACTTCGACTTCGGCCAGGTGTAAGAACTTGCCGGTTCCCGGAAGTTCCACGCGAACGTAGCGCCCCGAGATTGGTTGCTCGCCGCTCGGCTCCCACCGCAGCGAAGTACGGCTAAGCACAAAGTTAGTTGTTTGGGCGGGATCAATTTCTAACTGCAAAGCTGTCGCAGTTGTCGCTTGCGTGATGGGGATACGAAGTTCATAAATGGCTTGCTGAGGCCGCTCGCCCACGAATTGGACATCGCCCGCTTGGCTAATTTCTAGTTTGTGCGCCGAAGTTTGGGGATCAGCTTGCTCGGGATCACCACTTGGCAACAATTCAGCATGGGCTGGTTTTACGCCTTGCCAATCCGGCGGTGTTTGCAACGTGGTTAGCCAGTCGTCGAGTGCAGCGTCGAGTGCTGGGGTCTGTTGCTGGAGTTCGGTTTGCAAATTGGCAATTGCCTGCTGCAATGCGGCCTGCTGTGTTCGCTGTTCGGGGCTGTAGAGTTCCAGTCGCGGGCTTTCGTCACGGCGGTCGGCGTCGGCCGACTGGTTGAAGAAATCAAAGAACTGAAAATACTCATGTTGCGTGATTGGATCGTATTTGTGCGTATGGCACTGGGCACAAGCGATCGTCGTTCCCATCCAGACTGCCATCGTGGTGTTGGCACGGTCGATCACTGCTTCGTTGCGAAATTGTTCATCGTTGGTACCCCCTTCGTTATTCGTCATGGTGTTGCGATGAAAGGCGGTCGCCACCAGTTGTTCGTCGCTGGGAGTCTCTAATAAGTCGCCGGCAATCTGTTCGATCGTGAATTGGTCGAATGGTTTGTTCGCGTTGAGCGAAGTGATGACGTAATCGCGATAAGCCCAGATTGTTCGTTCGGGGTCATCGGCATAACCGGCCGAGTCAGCGTAGCGGGCCAGGTCTAACCAGACCCGCGCCCAGCGTTCTCCATAAGCAGGCGAAGCGAGCAAGGAGTCAACAAAAATCTCATAAGCGGCCGGGCGGGGATCATTGACAAACGCCGTGACTTGTTCGGGCGTGGGGGGGACACCAGTCAGCGCCAACGCCACGCGGCGTGCGAGCGTCACCCGGTCGGCCCGCGGCGAGGGAGAGAGGCCGGCCATCTTCAGACGGGCGAGCACAAAGCGGTCGATCGGATGTTCGGACCAAGCTTGGTCGTCGACTTCTGGCAAGGGTGATTTTTCAGGGGGCAGATAAGACCAATGTGTTTCGTAATCGGCACCTTGGCGAATCCATCGCTCGACGGTTTCAATTTCCGCCGGTGATAATCGTTTGCCGTGCCCGGCCGGCGGCATCCGCAGGTCGGCATCGTCGGTCTTCAGGCGGTTTAGCAATTCGCTCGCCTCGGGCGAACCCGGCGCGATGGCCGCGTAGCCACCAATGTCGGCCGTGGCGCCCGCTTGGGTATCCAATCGCAGCCCGGCTTCCCGCGTGTTCTCGTCGGGACCATGGCAAGTAAAGCACGAACCGGAGAGCAGCGGACGGATATCAGCATTGAAATCAACCGGATCGGCCGCGGGGGCTGGCGATGCGGCAATCAAGCAAACAAAGCTCAGCAGCAATGAGTGGCGGATCAATCGCAGCAGTGAGTTTCGCGCGCACGGCAATGAATAGCGTTGGCTCTGCATGGGGATCGGTGGGGTGGATTGGTGGGGGGAGCTATGGCCGAACAGCCGAGCCTTCAATATAACGCAAACCGGCGGGTAACCCCAAACTTAAAACTTGTCTGCGAAAGATAGTGATGGCGCGTTCAGTCCCTACGGTCGAAAATAGCAGCTGCTGGTGGGCGCTTTCTGCGGCCGATTACCTGCATTATCACGATCAGGAATGGGGGCGTCCGGTTGCCGAGGATCGTCGCTTGTTCGAGAAAATTTGCCTGGAGGGTTTTCAAGCCGGGCTCAGCTGGCTGACGATCCTCCGCAAGCGAGAGAATTTTCGCTCGGCCTTTGCTCAATTCGATTACCACAAAGTCGCTAACTTTGGTGACGTCGAAGTGGCCAGTTTGTTGACAGACAGCGGTATCGTGCGGCATCGCAAGAAAATCGAATCAACGATCAATAACGCTGGCCGAGCGATCGAGTTGGTGGCGGAATTCGGCTCGCTGCAAGCCTTTTTTTGGCAGTTCGTGCCACCCGCCTCCGAACGGCCAAAACGATACACCCGGGAACAACTCAGCCAACTCACCGCGACGCCAACTTCCACACGGCTATCCAAAGCCCTCAAGACACGCGGCTGGAGCTTCGTTGGCCCGACCACCGCCTACGCTTTCATGCAGGCGATGGGTTTGGTTAATGATCACGTGGAAGGTTGTCCGGCGCGGGAGTCAGTCGAACAACAGCGGCTGGCCTTTCTGGACAACAACTAACTTGGACAACTAACCGGCTGATGGTCCTTCCAGATAGGTGTACCCGGCCAAGCCCTCTTCGTAGGACTTGAGGAACCGGCCGGCTTCCGCGTTGTTGATCGTCCCCTGCCGAACCGCTTGCTCGATCGACTTCTGCATGCGATCTAACAATTCGCTGCTGTTGAATTGCACATAGTTCAATACTTCGTCGACCGTATCGCCTTTGACAATCGACTGGATCGTGACATTGTCACCATCGAGTTCCACGTGAACGGCATGGGTGTCGCCGAACAAGTTGTGGAGATCGCCGAGGATTTCTTGATAAGCGCCGACTAGAAAAATCGCCAAGTGGTAGGGTGAACCATTGAATTCATGCAGCCGCAAGGTTCGCTGCACGTCGCGGCGATCAATAAAGGTATCGATCTTGCCATCACTGTCACATGTGATATCACACAATACACCATGCTTGGTGGGACGTTCGTCGAGCCGGTGAATCGGCATGACGGGGAACAATTGTTTGATCGCCCAGCTGTCGGGGATGCTTTGGAAGAGGGAGAAGTTGCAAAAATAAGACTCGGCCAGCATGCGATTCAGGCCAGCTAATTCCTCGGGCACTTCGTCCATCTGCTCGGCCAAGCGGCGAATGCGATGGCAAACTCCGAAGAACAAATTTTCGGCGATCACGCGTTGTTCGAGCGGTAGATAACCGGTGCTGAAAAGGCTCATCGCCATGTCGAGCGAAGCTTGCGCGTCGTGGATCGTTTCCATCACGTTGCGGCTAGTCAGATCGTGATAGGCCATCCACAGATCGTGCACCGGCTGTTCGTAATGCTCTGGCAGTTCTTTCGGCAATTCAGCTTCGTTACCTTGGCTGGAAACGCCCAACGTGCCGAACACCAAGACGCTGTGGTAGGCGGCGATCGCGCGACCACTTTCGCTGATGATGTGCGGATGCTTAACCTCGGCTTCGTCACATACCGTCTGGACTTGATAGATCACGTCGTTGGCGTACTCTTGCATCGAGTAATTCATGCTCGATTCAAAGTTCGTCTGCGAGCCATCATAATCGACTCCCAAGCCTCCGCCGATGTCGAGGAACTCCAGTCCTGCGCCGCGACGGCTGAGCTCAACGTACACCCGCACCGCCTCGTTGATGGCCCCTTTGACTTGGCGGATGTTGGTGATCTGACTCCCCAAGTGAAAATGCAGCAGTTTGAAACAGTCGCCCAATTGACGTTGTTCGAGCAGATCAGTCATAGCCAGAATTTCGCTGACCGTGAGGCCAAACTTCGAACGGTAGCCGCCGGAAGATTCCCACCGCCCAGAACCTCGCGAAGCCAATTTGACTCGCGCGCCGAGCAATGGTCGCACGCCCACGTTCTCCGCGTGCCGGAGAATCATTTCCAGTTCTGAGTATTTTTCGATTACTGGAATCACGGTGCGGCCAAGCTTCTGCGCGAGCATTGCCATCTCGCAGTACTCGTCGTCCTTGAAACCATTGCAGACAATCGGCATCGCCGGGTCGGCCATGGCAATCACGGCCAGCAATTCCGGTTTGCTGCCCGCCTCCAGTCCGAACCCCAGGGGGCGGCTGAACTCGATGATCTTCTCGACGACGTGACGCTGCTGATTTACCTTGATGGGGTAAACGCAGTGGTAACGCCCTTGGTATTGGTGGTCGGAAATGGCCGTGGCAAAACAATCGTATAACGCTTGCAGCCGGTCTTTGAGAATGTCGTTAAAGCGGAGCAAGATCGGCAGGTCCAAACCTCTGGCCCGCAGCCGATCGATCACCTCTTTGAGGTCGAAAGACTGTTCGGGATCGCGACGGGGATGCACCTGTAAATTGCCATCCGCACCAACGCTAAAATATCCTCCACCCCAACGAGCAACCTCGTACAGCTCCGACGAATCGTTGACGTTCCAACCAGCGGTCGCGGCCGCCATGGAAATTGGTTGGTTCGTGTTGGGGGGCGATTTGGGAATGATGCGTTCCTCCTGGCAAATAGTTGTGGAATGTCGACTCTGCAAAAGATAGTAAATTGAGCCCGCTCAGGGCAGGGCGCGGCGGCTTAATTTGAACTTTCCCACCGGCCGTTGGACCGCCACGGAGCGTGCGGTACCTTGGGTGGCTGCCAACATTAGAATAACCGAATTGACTCCCCCACAGGATTTCTCCGTCATGCCCGACCCTGGCCACCATTCAACCGCAGACAATCAGCCCGAGTCACCCGCCGCAGAACATTCCGCCGCAGATTCTTCCGGTGCTGGTCAACCCGGTGAAAATCAACCTGTCCAGCGGACACTCGGGCGAATCCCGCGACGCGTGCTGGGGGTGCTGGTCGAGAAAGCGAAGACCACGCCGGATAACTACCCCCTCTCCATTGCGGCAATCATCGCCGGCGCGAACCAGAAATCGAATCGCAGCCCGCAGATGAATCTGGACGAGGATGACGTCGTCGAAGCCCTTGATCACCTGCGTGGGGCCGGAGCGGCTATCGAGGTCCAGGGAGTGGGGAGAGTGAACAAATATCGTCACGTAGCCTATGAATGGTTGGGGGTGACCGCCCATCAGGCAGCCGTGATGACCGAATTGCTGCTTCGCGGTCCCCAGACAGCCGGTGAACTTCGCACGCGGGCCGGTCGCATGGAGACTTTCAAAGACCTCAACGCCGTGCTGGTAACCCTCACCGAACTCCAAGACAAAGGGCTCGTCGCGCCGCTGACTCCGCCCGGCCGGGGCCAACAATTCCGGCATACCCTGTACGAAACACAAGAACTCGCCAAGCTTCAAGCGACGTTCCCGGGCGTCGATGAAACGCCGCAGTCCCGTACGGCCGCAGCCACTAGCGGCTCAGCAATCAGCGGGGCGGCAATCAGCGGCTCAGCAATCAGCGGGGCGGCAATCAGCGGATCAGCAGACCAGGCTGCGTCGGTGGCCAGCAACAGTCCGCCATCAACCGGGGCAACTGGGGCAGCTGGGTCAGCTGTCGCGGAACTGGCCAGCGAACTGGCTGAACTCCGCCAAGTTGTCACCAAATTGACTGCGCGGATTGACCATCTGGAACGCGAACTGGGTGTGTCTTCGGAGTCGTGATGGTCAGATTGGCAGTGTCAATTTTGCATTTTCGTTGTCCCAAAATGTAAAACTGACAACGGCCCACCGCGGTTGACGTTTGCTGGTAAAACAAACGGATTTCTCTAAGTCGTTTCCCTGAAGCGACTTATGAGAAAAATCCAGGATTTCGCGAACGCGCGGGGCTGGTTTGGCCTCTAATTTTCTACTGTTCTCTCGGACACCTGGTACGGGACAAGTAAATTTGCGACGGCGGGAACCTCGCTGCGCCCTTTTACGTATCCATGTTAGCAGGTCTCGCTGTGTGTACTTTTGTATACAAGCGAGGAAAAGAGCAGGTTGCTTGGTGTGACGAAGCGGAAGACAATTTGGCGGTTCGAGTTACTGAATCGCAATTTTGCTCGGTAGCTAACGAAACACTTAGCAGCAGCGCTGGCACGGAGCTGGCGAAAGACAGGAGTTGGCAATCATTCCACGAGGGGATGATTCCCGGGCGACAGGATGCTAGTCGGGCGACCCGCCGGGGTCGCAGGGATTATTTCCGGCGATGCACCGAAAGCTGTGGGAGATGTGCGATGCACCAGGATTATCGCGATTCGAAAATAAATCAGCTGCGTGACCAACAGACTCGGTTTGCGCCGCGAGCGAAACAGCTGCAACAAGCGGCCAGGGCTGAGCTTTTGCTCAGCGAGATGGAACCTCATCGGCAGTACGCCTATGACTTCCTCTGCTTTCGCATCACCGATTATCGACCCGAACAGCCAACGCGGCACACGATTGCTGGCGTGGATGCGCGGCACGATCTTCGTTTGCTCGTTGAGGACCTATCCGAAGCGGCAGATTTGACTGTCGAAGAAGCTGGGGAACCGGTCCACACGGTCGAAGACCTCAGCCGCATGTTCAATGTGTCCACCAAGACGATTTCACGTTGGCGAGACCAAGGTTTAGTGAGCCGGCTGTTTATTGTCGATGGGCGGCGACGCGTCGGTTTTCTCCGCAGCAGTGTCGATCGGTTCGTCGAGCGAAACCGCACCAAGGTTCGCCGGGGTAAGCAATTCAGCCAGCTTTCGGATGATGAAAAAGGTGAGATCATCGAACGGGCGCGAGCGATGGCTGACGCCGGTGCGAATCTTTCCGAAGTGACGCGGCGGTTGAGCGAACAAATGAAACGGAGTCCCGAGACGATCCGTTACACGCTGAAAAACTTTGATCGTGAAAACGCCGAATTGGCAATCTTCCCTGGGCACAACGGCGCCCTCAGCGAAGATGAAAAACGTTCAATTTTTCAGCAGCATCATCGTGGGTCCAGTGTTCCTGTCTTGTGCAAGCGTTTTGGCCGAAGCCGAGGAAGTATCATGCGAATCTTGAATGAAATGCGAGCCGGACGGATCATGGAGTTGCCGTTGGATTACATTTTCAACGCCGACTTTGATGACGCGTCGCGTGAGGAAGAGATTCTCGGTCCACTGCCGGAAAATGATGCGCCCACGCGGAAGTTGCGAGTCCCCAGCGGATTGCCTCCCTATTTGGCCGCCCTGTATGACGCATCGCTGCTCTCTCGCGAGCAAGAATATCATCTGTTTCGCAAGATGAATTACCTCAAGCATAAGGCGGCTAAGCTGCGTCAGCAGATCAACGGCCGCACCGCTGCGGTTGAGGTGATGGACCAGATCGAGCAGCTCTACGAACAGGCGGTGCGGGTCAAGAACCAAATCGTGCAAGCCAACTTGCGGTTGGTCGTCTCGATTGCCAAACGCCATATGAACAGCACCGATGATTTCTTCGGGTTGATCAGCGACGGCAATATGTCGCTAATCCGCGCCGTCGAAAAATTCGACTATTCACGGGGCAACAAATTCAGCACCTACGCTTCGTGGGCGATCATGAAGAACTACGCTCGCACGATTCCATCGGAGTTCAAGCACCGCGATCGGTTCCGCACAACCGCCGAGGAATTGTTCTTGGCTCGCGAGGATGATCGCAAAAATCCCTACGCCGAAGAGTCGGCTTATCGGCAACGCCAAAGGCAAGTGCTGCGGATTCTCAACCGTTTGGATGACCGCGAGCAGAAGATTATCACGGCCCGCTTTGGGCTCGGGAAACGGGCCGAACCGTTGACTTTGAAAGAAGTCGGTGCGGAAATGGGTGTTACCAAGGAGCGAATTCGCCAACTCGAAGCGCGGGCTTTGATCAAACTCCGCGAAGCGGCCGACAAAGAGAAAATTGATCTGGAGCTGTAGCAGCGCTCCCGTGCTGGGAGTTGTCTCCTCAGCCGGTTACGATGAAAGGCGGGGCGAGCAATCGTCCCGCCTATTTTTATTGCATCACCCCACAATTTCAGGGCATCAGACAGGTGTTTTTCATGCAGATTTCGCAGCTATTTCGCGATCTCAAACGCGGGCTCCAAGTTGGTCTCAACTGTCGCACCGCGGCCCTCGGATTCATGGCATCGTTGGCTGTCGCCATACCGTTGCGGGCGGAAGAAGCCAATCCCGTGGGCCAATCGGGGCCCGCGGGCGAATCGGGGATCGACAAACAGTATTTCAGCGAGTCGCTCAAACCGGGTGACGACTTCTATGGATACGTCAACCAGGGCTGGCTCGAGACGAACGAGATTCCCGGTGATCGCGCCGACTATGGCACCTTTTCCATCCTCTTTGACCGCACCCAAGAGCAAGTCCGGGCATTGATCGAAGAAGCCGCGGCGAGCGAGGCCGAGCCTGGCACCGACACGCAAAAGGTTGGCGACTTTTACCGCTCCTTCACCAACCTCGACGTGCGGAACGCAGCCGGCATCAAACCAATCGAGCCGCTGTTAACCTCGGTTCGTCAAGCCGAATCGAAAGCCGAGCTCGCCACGGTGATGGCGGACCTGCTGCGGCATGGCGTGGGTGGCCCTTTCGTGATGTACGTCTCGCCCGACGCGCGACGCAGTGACCAGTATGCCGTCTATCTTTATCAAAGCGGCATCACCCTGCCCGATCGCGATTACTACCTCGAAGATGAAGAACGCTACTCCCGCTTGCGGACCAAATTGAACGACTATGCCGCTGAGATGTTGGCCGCAATCGGCCTTCAAGATGCCGAACAAGCTGCGGAGAGAATTCTCGCCCTGGAAACCAAAATTGCCCAGGCCCAGTGGACCAACGTCGCCAATCGCGACCCGGTGGCGACCTATAACAAGCTGTCTAGCGAAGAAATGAGCGAGCTCTTTTCAGCTTTTCCGTGGTCCGCTTACACGGCCGCCAGCGGCATCGGTGAACACCCCGAATTTATCGTCAAGCAGCCCAGCTTTATTGAACAGCTCAATGCATTGTTTGCTGAAGTGCCGTTGGCGACTTGGCGCGAGTACCTACAGTTTCGCATCATCGATACTTACGCATCAGCGCTGAGCGAAGAACTCGAACAAAAACACTTTGCTTTTCACGCCACGGCTATCACCGGTATCGAAGAACAAAAACCGCTTTGGAAACGAGCCGTCGAAGGGACCGAGGGTTCGCTGGGGGAAGTGTTGGGCAAATTATATGTCGATCGCCATTTCTCACCACAAGCCAAAACGCGGATGGAAGAGCTAGTCGATAACCTTAAGAAAGCCTTTGCGATCCGCATCGAAACCTTGGACTGGATGAGCGAAGGGACGCAAAAACAAGCGCTGACCAAGTTAGCCCAGTTCAACACGAAAATCGGTTATCCCGACGAGTGGAAAGATTACAGCAAGCTGGCTGTCAAAGCGGACGATTTAGTTGGCAACCTGATGCGCTCGGCGGAGTACGAATACAACCGCCAGTTGGACAAACTGGGCGGGCCGATCGACCGCAATGAATGGCACATGACGCCGCAAACGATCAATGCCTATTACAACCCGGTCATGAATGAGATTGTCTTTCCGGCCGCTATCCTGCAACCACCATTCTTTAACCTCGAAGCGGACGACGCGGCCAATTATGGCGCCATCGGTGCGGTCATTGGCCATGAGATCAGCCACGGATTTGATGATAAAGGGAGCAAGTATGATGGCTCGGGCAACTTGCGTGATTGGTGGACGCTCGAGGACCGTCAAGAATTCGACGTGCGGGCGAATCAATTGGTCGAGCAGTACGGCCAATACAGCCCGCTGGAAGGAATGACGATCAACGGCGAACTAACGCTCGGTGAAAACATCGGCGACTTGGGCGGCTTGGCGGTCGCTTTGCAAGCGTACCATTTGTCGCTCGGTGACCAGCCAGCCGCCGTGATCGACGGCCTCAGCGGTGATCAAAGGTTCTTCCTGGGCTGGTCTCAGATTTGGCGACGCAAGTATCGTCCGGCCGAATTGCAACGCCGCTTGTTGACCGATCCCCACTCGCCCAGCCGTTATCGAGTGAACGGGATCGTGAGCAACATGGACGCGTTTTACGAAGCGTTCGGGGTCAAACCGGGCGATGAACTGTACCTCGACCCCGACAGCCGTGTGCGGATCTGGTAGCAAGCTTTGTCGACTTTGACGATCTGGGGGAATTTTCCGATTGGGGTGGATTTCGCCACTGCAATTTGCCGAAGATACCGATTGAGGAGAGATTTTCACTCAGATCGTCAAAGGCGAGCGTATGCCGGAGAAAACTTACCGCGGTTGCAAGCGTTTCATTGATATGTGGGCGCTGCCAGGAATCCATCCCAGCAACGTTGAACTGCTGCAGAAGCTAACGACAGCCGACACCCAGCACTTTACGACCCACATGGATATCGTGGGAACCGTTTCTGAGCAGGATCAAGACTCCGGCGACTGGGAAAAGACGCATCTTGTCGGACTCCGCACCGATGTTTGGAAAGCGGATGAAGAGGAGATGTCCGAAGCGGTCGATCTGTTGCGACGGAAGCGACGCAGCGAACTGAAAAAGAAAATCAAACGACACGGGCGCCTGTCGGCCCAGCAGACCGCCAAGCTCGAAGCGGCTGTCGAAGAAGACGCCATCATGAAGCTGGAAGCGGGCGAAATCGAGAAACGCCGACTGGTGCTCAAGCTGTTTAAGACCAGCACTCAACGGACTCGTTGGTGCGGCACGATCGAAGAAGTTACCGCCACCGAAATTCATAATTCGATTGGCTCAAATAAGAATCTGTTGAGCATGGCCGTGCTGCTGCCACGCTACGATTACGTTACCTACATCCAGCAGAATCATCGCACGTTTCGCATCCCATCGCTGTTTACCATGGGATACGTCGATGACCAGCAGATGCGACACGTCACGCTCAAACGACATTGGTTGAGCATCGGTGCCGACTTTGAAGTCGAAGCTGACGGGCAAGTGATCGGCGAAGTGGACGGGAAACTGCTGAGCTTTGGCTCAGACAGTTATCTCACCCTTGAGCCGCATCCGTTGGCCGAAGAAACTCAGTTTGTCGACCTGATGACGCTGTTTGCCGCGTCGGTTGGCTATCACGACGCGATGCGACGCAGCATTGATCGGCGGGTCGCAGCCGTCAAATCGGGGCAATCCTTCCGGCATTTAATTGAGGACGAAGAGCTGCGGCTGAGGCAAAACGGTCGCGCGGCTGCCTAGTTTTCCCGGCAGGTCGGCGGGGCGACAAGTCGGCAGGTAGAAAGTGCATGTCAATAAATCCTCAAAGTCCCACAAACTCCGCGCGGCAAATCAGGTACAATGGCTACCGTTCACTCTCTGCAGAGGGGGTGCTTGATAGTTATTTACACGATCGCGGAGATATTCACCATGAAGAATTTGAGGCTAACGTTTAGTGGCTTTGGCGTGCTTGTCGCGTCACTTGTGATGGGGCAAAACCATTGCCGGGCGGAGATACTCACCATCCAGCAGCAAATCCAAGCTGACTTTGTCTTTACCGCCACGGCCGCTGGGGAAGCGATTTTTGGCGCTCCGGAAGGGGTTCCTTTAGACCTGCGCGCCCTTGGAAGCATGTCATTTTCGTTGGATGACACCGGTGGTAGCACGGTATCTTTCACGAATTCAACCGGACAACTCGCCGGCGTTACGCCGCCGACCCCGCCCGATTTCCTACCTTTCTACATCACGCCGGTGCGGTTTGATGGGGGTGAATTAACCAACATCACTCGGGACACCGAGGGCAGGATCATCAGCGGGACCGTGGACAATTTGGCCATGCCGTGGGAAATGATCGGCACTGGTGCTAACGATGGGTTGGTGCTTTACGGCGACCAGGAAACGACACCACTGCTATTCAGCGGCGACGTGGATATCAGCTATGATTCGGGTGCGGCAAAGCTCATGATTGGCAACATGCTGAGCGGACTGGAAGACTTCAATATTTATCTACTCCAATCGGGTGACCGCGAAAACCAACTGCCCGGAACCGACCCTTTGGTGTTTGTTGGTAGCAGCCGATTTCTGACCGCCGTCCCCGAGCCATCGAGCGTGGGGCTGGGGATTGCCGTAATGGGTTTAGCGATCGGACGTCGCCTGCGAAAGGGTCGCGTGCCGGCAGATCAAGCCGCCGCGTCTTAACCTAAAGCTCATGGGTCACGACGAAGATCGCCGGGAGGCGGAGCCATTTTCATGGCGAAATAGTTTCTCCAGCGTTCTTCGTCGTACATGTAATTGACATCATCGGGGACTAATTCCAACAGTGCCGTCAGGACCTCGGGGTTTTCAAGCGAGCGAGTGATCTTCTGAGCTTTGCCGCCAAACTGCATTCCACCCCCGCCGGGCCCGCTATTGTCCCGTGACATGCCCACGTTGGTGTCATTGCCCGGCTGGACAATCGAGGTGTGTTCGGTCACCAATGCGTCGACCAGCGACAGCGCGATCTCGGGATCATTGATTTCCGCCAGCGCGCGACCGGCCAAACCGACGACGGCGTTATCGTTGGAACCGAGGTGGTTTAGGTAGTAGGCCATTGCGCGATATTTGTATTCACCCCGCACCAAATCGAGGCAGTCTTCCTGAATCGTGGCGGAGACATCATTCATGCTGGATTGAATGATGGTGGTTGTGGTCAGCCCAGTATTCAGCCGAGCCATAATTCGCAGCCATTGGCGACGCATGGTGGTGTTGTAAGTACGTGTATCGCGAAACTCCTTCACAATCGCTTGATCGGCGGCCCGGTCATTAATCGCCATCAATTCGGCTTGGGCTTCGTTGCCAGAGACTCCACCGCGACGAATGCGAACCTTAATGCCGTTGAGTTTCTTAATCCACTCCTTGCGCTGCAGTTCAAAGTCTTGTCCGTCACCTTGGTTGAGGACTTCCTCGGCAAATCTCCAACGACCACCATCGCGTAGCATGCCACGTTTGCGACGCAGTGATTCAATCTTGACCCAGCCATTTTCAAAAGGCATATAGCCCAATTCTTGCCGCGCCGTGGCTTCGTTGGGGGCGAGTTCAATCACTCGTCGCAAGTGACGGTCTTTCTGGTCCCGCAGCCCCACGCTGTTGCACCAACGTGACATTTCCATGTGAGCATCAGCGGTGTCTTCCAGCGTTGCCAACCGGTTGCGATATTCAACCATCCGTTCTTCAGGGCCGCGAAAGCGGCGGAATTCGACGTCGGGCAGCACCAGTCGCAGGCCATCATCCAGATAAATTTCCTGACCGCGGAACCGATCGCCTTCGACCGGCCTGAATTGCCCCCGCAAAGTACCACCGTGCCGCAGATCGGCAACCGTAGCCGGTGGCTGCTGACCGGCCGCCGGTGGCTGTTGGCTGGCCGCCTCCGTGATGCCAACGGCCACTGCCAGCAAGACCAGCAGTGGTCGCCAAGACGCGGAACGATGCATGAGTGGGCTCGCTAAAGTGATTGAAGGCTCAGGTTATTTAAAATTGCCTGGCCAGATTGCCTGGCAAGTAATTTTACTCTCCCATCATACCTCAAAGTCCA
>CAZHTX010000089.1:0-15035 GCA_964535475.1 uncultured Pirellulaceae bacterium | reverse complement strand
AGGCTATCTCGGGCGGATCGTTGCATTTGCACCCGCGGCGGCAGTGGCGTCGATGTCAAAATTGCGTGACAAGCTGACTGAGCTTGATCGTCATACGGACCCGATCTCATATGCGGCTGCCTCGGCCCCGGTCACAGCGGAGCACACCCACGTACGCGATGTGCTGGCTGCCCTCTCGGTGATCGCGGCAGTAGACCCCGACGCGTCGCGCGAGCTGGCGTTTGAATACTTCGAGCGGCTCCGCGAGAAAAAAATAATTGGACCGTTCTCCCCCCTGTTGTCCAAAAATACCCCTGAATTAAATCGCGCGATCGTCCTAGAGTTGCTGCGAGCACCCCAGCGGCCTGCCGGAGAGCTGGCGGCAGTCGCCAGAACGCTTCGGGACCTGCACAAAGAACTTCGAGCCGAAAAGCCTCAGTAGGGGGCCCTCGGGATGTTACCTTAAGCAAATCAGCTTCGTAAAGAGAACCCGCGCGCTTGCTTATTGGTTACCTGTTCCCTTGGTGCACTCGCAATTTGGGGAGGAGGCCGCTTGATATTGACGTAGCGAGGGGGGGCGTTCTACAGTCCGCGACCCTTGACGCGTTAAAATCCCCATCAGAGGACGCTGGGCTTCGTGCGGCGATCTAGAACAGGACCAGCTGAGTTCGTTATCTGCTGCCCGATCGGGTTTGCCGACCAGCGGACGCGTGCGCTGCTCGCATTTTTGTTGGCTGCGCTTGTCGCCCTCAGCTCGGGTTGTGGGACGACACGCTATATCACCAAGCGACCAACGCGTGAAAACTCCCTGGCCAACACGCTGAATTTGCTCAGCCGCAAGGGCCCGCAGCTACAGGAACGGACATCCTTAGTTTTGCGACGATACAGTCTGGCGGACGAATACGAACAATCGCCAGCGCTGACGTTACAAAAATTGCACGCCATGGCCAGCGATGCGGCCGATACCGAACGGCAGTTTGCCGTGGCCGAGTTGGCCTACATCGAAGGCAAAAAAGCGGAGCGCGGCAAACAGATTGCCGTGGCGCTCGACTATTATTCCTCGGCTCTGATCTCGAGTTACGAGTATTTATTCGCGCGCCAATTCGAGACGACTCGCAGCGCGTATGACCCTCAGTTCCGCGGGGCTTGTGATCTTTACAACGAAGCGCTCGAAGATAGCCTGCGGCTGCTTTGCGAAGATCATCGCTTAAAGCCAGGGCAAACCTACACGATCTCGGCCGGCGAGCGACAGTTTACGATCGAAACGGTGATGCGCGGTGGTTGGGAAGCGGATGAGTTCGATCATTTCGAGTTCGTTAGCGATTATCAGATCGAAGTGCTGAATAATCGACACCGCACTTTCGGAATCGGGGTGCCACTGGTGGCGGTGCGACGGCCGCCGGCAGCGAATACGCGAAAAGAATCTTTCTATCCGGAAGGTCTAAGTTTTCCCGTGACGGCGCTTCTCCGCGCTGTACCGAATGAAACCGCGAATGACACCAATCAATCAATGGCTCTCCAGCCAACGAACCAATTTGGGACGCCGCTGAACGCCATTTTGGAAACAAAGGGCGAGGAAGGGGAGCAGTCGCTTCCTCGTTTACCACGGAACCCCCGCTGCGTGCTGGAGTTCTTTGATCCGCTCAGCCAGAACGAGATCTACCTGGCTAATCAATGGGTGCCATTGCAGACCGATTTGACAACGCCGCTGGCTTTCTTTCTCGATACGCCCCAATTCCGCGAACGTAACTCGGCAACTCGAAACCTGCTATATACGAATCAGGTGCAAGACTCCAAAGGCTTATTCATGCTCGAGCCTTACGATCCCGAGCGGATTCCGGTGGTGATGGTGCACGGCCTCTGGTCCAGCCCGCTGACTTGGATGGATATGTTTAATGATCTCCGTAGTTTCCCCGAGATTCGCGAGCGTTATCAGTTCTGGTTTTACCTGTATCCGACGGGGCAACCGTTCTGGATCAGTGCCACGCAGATGCGTCAGGACCTAGCGAAGACTCGTGAGAGTTTTGATCCAGGTAGGGAACATGCTGCGATTGATCAAATGGTATTGGTCGGTCACAGCATGGGTGGTTTGGTCAGTCGGATGCAAGCGATTGACAGTGGCGACGACTTTTGGCGAATTGTCAGTGACAAACCGGTTGACCAGTTGCGGGGCGATCCGGACGACATTCACAAATTAGTCAGCACGCTGACTTTCAAGCCGAACGCATCTGTTTCTCGAGTGATTACGATTGCCACGCCCCACCGGGGCAGCGAGTTTGCAAATCCGTATACCCAGTGGTTGGCAAAGAAGTTCATCGAGTTGCCACGGATGGTGATTGGTACGGGCAGTCGATTGGTGCGCAACAACCCAGGAGTTTTCAAGGACACCGAGCTATTAACCACTGATACCTCGATCGATTCCCTCTCACCCGACTCCGAAATCTTTCCTGTGATGCTGCGAGCGAAGTCTTCGCCGCGAGTACGCTATCACAATATCATCGGGGTGAGCGACAAAGGTGGTGGCATCATGGGGAGTGGTAACGGAGCATCCGATGGTGTTGTCTCGTTGGCGAGCGCCGAGTTTGAGGAAGCGGTCAGCGAATTACGTGTGAACGCCGACCATGTTTCAATCCACACCAAGCCCGAATCGATTCTCGAAGTCCGTCGCATTCTGATGCAGCACTTGCGAGAGATCGATCGAAATGACCGCGTCGCCCAGGTACAAGGTTCGGCCGCAGGGGAGCAACCGCAGGATGTCGCCAGTGAACGTTAAACTGCGTAGCCAGGAGTCGATTCTTGGACTGCTGGCGGGATCGGAGGCAGGAATCGGGCCAGTGGTGCCGGGCGACCAGCCGTGTTGCGACCACCACTGTCACGACCATGTGACTCTCGCGAGTTGGCAGAATGACTCGGTTGGCTGATTTTGGCTGTCGTGCTTTGAGTGGTTCGCATCTGGTAAATACGAGCAGGCTCAGTTCCTGATTCGCTGGTCTCAAGTAAACTTTGCAAAGCGGTCGCTTCGTGTTGATCCAAATCAATTTCCAAGTGCTGTCCAGCTTCAGCAGCCTGAGTTGTCGCAGCTTGAATTGTCGCGACTGGTTCTGCGGCACCTTCGGCAACTGATTGGTTGGCTCCCCGGGGGTTTCCCTCCCGGTCGGTGAAGGGGTCAATCTCGCCGCGAAGAATGCGAACGTTGCGAGGCGCATCAATGCCGATGCGAATCGAACCGTTATTGATCCTCAAGATCGTGATCGTGATGTCGTCACCCAAACTGACTTGTTCGTTGGTTTTGCGGGTCAACACAAGCATGGCAATCTCCTTACGCCGTATGGACAAATGATCAAAACTGTTAACTCTGAACGTGTCTCTGCAACCTTCCTGGCATCGCGGGTTCGCTGGGGTGCCAGCTAGCTCGCTGCGTGAATGTTAAAGCAGTTGCCGTGCCAAAAACATTTATAGCTCCGCAATATTGATCGTAAACCCTTTCCAAGAAACACTTTAGGGAAAAACCCAATGGTTTTGCCAAGAGCCGTTTGCAAGTTGGCTTCGTAGCATTTGCAAGTTCTTTGTAAGGGCTGTCGGTCTTACGGCGGGGTCGGTGGCGTCTGTCAACTGTGAACAAATATATGCATCGATGAACTCTTGTCAAGCGTTTATCTGTGCAAGAGTTAAAAAATACACCAAGTGCACGCAGGTGCATATACGCTCCTAGGAGATGCTACCCTTGGCTACGCTCGATCCGGCGGAATACGTCGAACAGGCCCACTTCTTTAAAACCCTCAGCGACCGGCTGAGCGAGCAGATGCCGCTGCAAGATTTGTTGGCCGCTCTCAAGCTGGAATTACTGGTCAGTACGCAGTTGCCGATGGCGGTCGATTTTTTGCTGACTGAATTGAAACACAGCGGCCTGATGTCGGCTGCCATGCAACGCTTGAGCCATTACTTTACTCCTTACCAAAGCTACTTGATCGGCGAGGCGGAGGCGGAACGCGGCCAGTTCGACATGCGGGTGGCGGTCAAAATTTTGCAAGCCGACGCGGAGTATCGCGCCGCTGGAATCGCCCAGCCGGGCTTATTTCTGTTTCAGTTCGAGTCGATTTCCCGCAACCGCCTGCGCTATAACCAAGGCTTGCTGGCGATCAGCCAAGATCCGCTGTTCGATGCTGATTGGGCCGGGTTCATTCTCGAAGTTCGCAATCAGATTGGGTTGGTCGATTTGGCCGATTTGATCTTCATGCGGTCCGAAGATTATCGCCGTCGCCGCAGCCAAGGAGGGCTCGACAATAGCCAACAGCCGGCCGTCTTGTTTGGCGACAAAGAGGGGCGGATTGCTTTTGCCAATCGTCGCAAGGACCTCAACTTCCTGTTTTCGGCCATGCAGCGGCACTTGAACTATCCCACCGTGCCGCGGCCGGTGCCGCCGGATCGCGACAAGGAGCTGGTGCCGCTGCTGTTGCGTCGCGTCGAACGGCTGGAGAGTCGCCTGAAGTTAATCGAAGAGGAAAATCGGCAGGGGATTGATTTGACGAAATTCTACGGCCAGCCGCCAACAAACCCTTAGGAGCTGGCCGACAACTCAAAAGGACCGCGGCGAGTGCCAAAGCGGCTGATGATGTTCGGACAGGTTTTAAGTCTCAGCTTTGCGAAAAATAGAATCGTGTTAAGTGGTAAAACACGGGGGCGGCAAAGCAGACATTATCGATCCGGTCGAGCAACCCAGCGTGCCCCTGCACCAGCGTACCCGTGTCGGTCACGCCCCGGTCGCGTTTGATCGCACTCAAACTCATTCCACCGGCGAAGGCCATAATCGCCACCACCATCGACATCACCCCTGATTCCCACCAAGAGAACGGCGTTGCCCAAGACAGAGCCATGCCGCACAGGCCAGTGGTAATCATCGAACCCATGACCCCTTCCCAAGTCCGGCTGGCGTTGATTTCCGGCGCGATGACATTCCGGCCAGCCAGCCGACTCCAGGCCTCTTGTAAGACGTCGGCAATCTGAGCAATGAGGACAAAGAACAGCAGCAATGTGACGTTGCTGCCTTTCCAAGCTTGGCCGTCACTGCCGCGGAGGCTGAGGTCCAGCATGGCCGGCGCGTAACTGAGCGAGTACACGCAGATCAGCAGACCAGCTTGGATTTTGGCGCTGCGTTCCAAGAAGCGTTTGGAATCTCCCGAGATGGCAATCCGAGCCGGTATGAACAGGCTGGCATAGACCGGGATCATAATGCTGTAAAAACCATAGAAATCAATCTGTCGCCCTTGGGTCAACCAAGCCGGCGCGCTATTGCCCAAACCGATCAAAATGTATTGTAAAGGTGTGAATATAAAAAACACCCAAAACAGCGTGCGATGATCGCCCCGCCGCGTCGGTGTCATGGTGATGAATTCACGCAGCGCCCAAAACGAGATCAATCCAAAGAGAATCACAACTCCCAAACGATGCAGCAGAAACCCAATCGCCAAGATGGCGAACATCATCCACCAAACTCGCAGACGGTGATTAAAGCGGCGGAGCACGGCCGGTTCGATCGAAAGCTGCTCCCGCCGGCGCAAGATTTGGCCGACCAACGTGGCTGCGCCCAATGATAAGAAAATCACCAGCAGCAAAATGTACGTTTGCGGCGTCAGCGCGGTGGCCGAAATTTGAGCCAACGGCTGCCAAGCAACCAACGAGGGCAATCCGATATCCATGCTCTTTACTCCTCGTCGCCCTTGAGTGCTCGCACCGCGTTCCTAGCTCGATCTAGAAATTCGGTCTTAGGCTCGCCAGCTTCCAAAAAGATTGGCGCGCCGATCGAGATACAACTGAGCAATGGAACTGGCAGAAACTCGCCCCGGGGCAACACGCGGTTGACGTTGTCAATGTAAACGGGCACCAGTTCCAGGTCGGGGCGTTTTTTGCCAAGATAATATAACCCACTTTTGAATTGCCCCATCTCTTCGCCGCTGGTTCGGCCCCCCTCGGGAAAAACGATCAGCGAGTAGACATCACCAATTTCCCGAATCATCAAGTCGACCGGGCTGTGGTGGACTTTGATCTCTTTGCGGTCGATCAACAACGCGTTGAACGCTTTGGCCAGTTTGGGTTTAAACTTACCGGTCGACCAATAATCGGCAGCCGCCACGGGACGGGTGATCGCTCGCAGGTGACGCGGCAAGGCGGACCATAACACGACCGCATCGAGATGGCTGGTGTGATTGGCGAAATAAACACGTTGGCAGGTATCAGGCTGACAATCTACCCAGCGGACCGTGAATCCGCTGAGCAGTCTGGCTAACACCACGATCGTATGCCCGGTGATCTTCATCGGGTCGAAAACGTCGCTTAGTTTCATGAAGTCATTGCCCGTCTCTAGACCGCGTTAAGCCAGCGCAGGTTTGCGTCCCACGCGTCGACGATCCGCTTCCCGCAGCAAGCCTTTTCGCAAGCGGATATTGAGCGGCGTGACCTCGACCAGTTCATCATCCTCAATGAACTCCAAGGCCGCTTCGAGGGAGAGTTCGCGAGGCGGTTTCAGGATCACGTTTTCGTCGCTGCCGCTGGCTCGCATGTTCGTCAGCTTCTTTTCCCGGCAGGGGTTTACCACCATATCATTATCACGGGCATTTTCGCCAACGATCTGACCTTCGTAAATCTCTTGCCCAGGATGAACCATCAATTCCGCCCGGTCCTGCAGGCCGAACAGGGCAAACGGGACCGCTTTACCCGCCGCCATTGAAATCAGCACGCCGTTGGCCCGACGGGGGACTTCGCCTTCGACAGGCTGGTAGCCGGCGAAACGGTGGTGAATGATCGCGGTACCCTTGGTGGCGTTGAGCAACCGAGTTCGCAGGCCGATCAAGCCTCTGGCTGGAATGCTAAATCGCAGCAAGCTGTAATCGCCCCGCTGTTGCATTTCATCGAGTTGGCCGCGGCGAAGTCCGACCAATTCCATCACCGGGCCCATGTTGTCGGTTGGCACTTCGATGGAAAGGGTCTCGTACGGCTCGTGCTTTCGGCCGTCGATGTCTTTGAAAATCACGCGTGGTTTGCCAACGCTCAATTCGAACCCTTCCCGACGCATCGTTTCGATCAAGACCGCAAGGTGCAACACGCCCCGGCCGCGGACCGCGTAAGCTTCGGTGCCCTCGATCGTCTCAACGCGTAAGGCCACGTTGCGCTCCAGCTCTTTCTCAAGCCGGCCCTTCAGCTGGCGAGTGGTAACGTATTTGCCTTCACGCCCCACCATGGGTGAGGAGTTAATGGCAAAGACCATTTCCAACGTCGGCTCGTCGACCCGCAAGCGAGGCAGCGGATGGGATTGTTCGACGTCGCAGATCGTGTCACCAATCTCTACTTTTTCCAAACCGACGATCGCCACGATGTCACCGGCGGAGGCTTCCGCCGTTTCGATGCGTCCCAATTTGTCAAACACGAAGAGGTTGGCGATTTTGGCTCGCATCGGCCCGCCACTTTGGTGCAAATCGATCGTTTGCCCATTGCGCATGGTGCCCGCGGAGATTCGCCCAATGGCAATTCGGCCGACGTACTCCGACCAATCCAGCGTGGTGACCAACATCTGCAAAGGGGCATCCGCATCCACTTCGGGGCCTGGCAGGCGATCGACGATCAGGTCGAGCAGCGGTCGCATGTCGGTCCCCGGCTTGGCGGGATCGAGCGTCGCGTAACCCTCTTTGGCCGAGGTAAATACGTAGGCCGCGTCATCCAACTGCGATTCACCTCCCAAGTCGGCCAGCAGTTCGAGCGCTTCGTCGAGCGCTTCCAGAGGACGGCCGTCGGGACGGTCGACTTTGTTCACAATCACAATCGGACGCACGCCAGCTTCCAGCGCTTTTTCCAGCACAAATCGCGTTTGTGGCATCGGCCCCTCGGCGGCGTCGACCAACACCAGGCAACCGTCAGCCATGCGTACCACGCGTTCGACTTCGCCGCCAAAGTCAGCGTGACCAGGCGTATCAATCAAATTGATTTTGATATCCCGATAATGGATGGCAATGTTCTTCGAGAGAATCGTAATTCCCCGCTCACGTTCCAAGTCATTCGAATCGAGGATCCGTTCTCCCTGGAGTTGCGAATCTCGATATTGTCCACTTTGCCGCAGCAAGCAGTCCACCAAAGTGGTTTTGCCATGGTCGACGTGAGCAATAATAACGACGTTTCGGATTTCGTTGCGACGCATGTATCAGGCCGCAAAGAGCTACGAGCGGCCACCCAATCAAGGACTAAAATAGATAAATTGAACTTCCCTCATTGTCCTTTGCCGCACCCATTTCACAAAGGGGGCAAACGAACAATTCACACCTATTAATTGATGAATCCCCCGAGTGCCATCCCGATTATTCGTCGCTCACGCCTGATATCCCGCGGGGTGATGACGAGCTCAGCAGGCGGGAAATGAAGTAAACGACCGCCCCGACTGGTAGCACAATCAAGGCCAGCAGCAAGCCGCGTGGCTCGGTTTGCCAGCGAAACTGCAAGGCCAACATGGCGATGACCAGCGAGATCAGTACAAACAACAACGGCGTGAAGGGCCAACCCCACACCTGTTGTCTCATTGCAGCGGGGGCATTTCGCCCGTTAGCCAGTTCGGCCTGCCCCGCGGCGTCAGGCTGGTGACGCCACAGCCGATGCGGGACCAACAAGATCGAGACGGTGGCGGCCGAGCTGAGCATCAAGAGGAAGGCCAAGTAATCGAGCAACGCTTGGAGGTCGGCGAAGACCGTCAAACCGACCGCCAAGCCGATCTGCAGCACCGTCGCCGCTCGCGGTAATTCCCGCGGCCCGACCGATAAAAAACTTGGCAGCAAACCGTCGCGAGCCATTTGCGCGTAGACGTGGGGCCCCACTTGCAGCATCGCCGAGACTGAAGTCGCTAGGGAAAGCAGGACAACGACCGTGATCGCCGAAGATAACCAGTCGCCTCCCAGCATCTCGGCGGCGATCTGAAAAACGTTGGGTTGGCCCACGAGAGCCGCCGGGGGCGAGCCAAATAAAATCACTCCGTTCAAACAGATGTAGAGAATCGTCACCACGGCGGTGGCTAGCCACATCGAGCGGGCCACGGTGACGCCGTTGCGTGCTGCTCCGGCGACGTAGACAGCCGCGTTGTAGCCCGCGTAACTGAAGGAAATCCACATTAAACTGGTGGCAAACGCGGCTAAACTGAAACCGCTAACCGCCGAGGCGGACGAATCGGTCGTTGTTTCCGTGGTGGCTACTTCAGTCGCCATCGTTGGGCCTTGCTGGCCGATCATCGCCATGCCGTAGATCACGAAGGCGAGTAAGCAGAGGACTTTGATGGCCACCAGACCGTTCTGCACCCGGGCACCAAACGACATCCCGGCCAGATGGCAACCACCGAAAAATAAAATCAAGCCAACGGCGATCCAGCTGCCAACGGCCGGCTCTTCTCCGATCCAAGCGGCCGGACAATAAGCGGCGAAAGTGACAGCGGAAAAGGCGATCGCGCCGCTGAACCCGGCGGTCAATGAAATCCAGCCCGCCATGAAGCCGGCAAAAGGATGCACGGCCCGCGCGAGAAACAAATATTCCCCACCCGATGCCGTAATCTGTTTGGCGAGGCCGCCGTAGCACAACGCGCCGAGCATCGCGAATAGGCCAGCCAACAGCCAGACGGCCAGCACCAACCAGCGAGACTGCAGATCGGCCAACGCGAATCCACTGCTGGTGTAGACTCCCGCGCCAATCATGTTGGCCACAACCAAACAAGTCAGCGTGAGCAAGCCCAACGTCCCTTTCGCTGGTGGCGAGTCTGTGGGGGCGGCAGTTGAGCTGGGTGCGGAGCTAGCTGGGTTCACGATAAGTACTCGCCGCCGGGTAAGATTGTGGCTACTAAATCGGTAACCGCGATGGGACGCGTGGCCACGAAAACTTCGCCGGCGGCCACCCCGGCAGCTTGTCCAGCCACGACGGCGGCCGCTTTTACTCGATCCAGCACGTAGGGTTTGTGGCCAAACTGAGTCTCATAACAAGCGATTGAAGCAAGCTTCGCCTCCAGCGTGGCACCAATATCGACCGTCACGTGGCTGGGTTGTCCCGGCATGATCTCCGGCTCGAGGGCCAGCCGAAAGTAGAGCTGACGGGAGATCGCGTGGACGGGCAGCCCCGGAAAGTGCTCGTCCCATTTAGTCAACCTGCTGTAAAAGACCGCCGCGTCGGTGATCTGCATCGCTTGCCAATGGTCGGGCGAAGCCAGCGGGGTGCGATCGCCAAACCCGAGCACGATGCGGGGGCGATAGCGGCGAAACTGGGTCGCCAACGCCACCCGCGCTTCGAAGCAGTCGAACAGCCGCCGGTTGGGGAGATCCAAGATTTCCCGCACCGCGATCCCCAACGCCTTCGCCGCCCGTTGGGCCTCAGCCAGCCGGACTTCCGGGCCGCTGGAACGGGGTGTCGGCTCACCGTTGGTTAAATCGATGATCCCAACGCGATAGCCCTGTTGGCTGAGGCGGGCCAACGTGCCGCCGCAAGCGATCTCGACGTCGTCGGGATGAGCCCCGACGGCGATCACGTCGAGCCGTTCCGGCAACGCGTCAGGCTGGGACGTGTCAGACTGGGACTCGTGAGGCTGGGACTCGTGAGGCTGGGACTCGTGAGGCTGGGACATGGGGGGGCGAACCTCAGGCGAACCTATTGAATGGTGGCAGCAAAAGCACGCACGTCGGTTTCCAAGTTGCCCAACCGTTGCTCCAGCGTTTGCCGAGCAGTAGCCAGATCTTGCGAAGCTTCCGCAGCCAGCCGCGTGAACAAATAGAATTTGACTTTGGGTTCTGTGCCCGAGGGCCGGACCGCCAAATAATTTCCTTCTTCGGCCAGGTCTAAAATCACCAAATCGCCAGTGGGTCCGCTCAGCGGATTTCTGTCTCCGCTGGCGAGATCAATGGTTTGACCACAGGAGTAATCGCGGACTTGAGCCACCGTCATCCCGCCCAGCACGGTTGGTGGCGAAGTGCGAAACTGGCTCATCAATTTCTTCATCAGGGCCATCCCCTCGCTGCCTTCCATCTGCACGTTAATCAGATGTTCGGCATGGTAGCCGTGCTGCAGGAACAGTTGGTCCAGCCGTTGGTGTAAGGTCAGTCCAGCGGCTTTCAAGTGCGCAGCCAACTCGCTCATGATCATGCAGGCCACCGGTCCATCTTTGTCCCGGCAATACTGTCCGATCAGGTAACCATGCGACTCTTCGGTGCCGAACACAAATCGTTCGGGACCGAGCTGGTCGATCAAGCCGGCGATCCATTTGAAGCCAACCAGCAATTCTCCTTCGCAACGAACCCCGTAAGCACCAGCGATCCGTCGCGTCAGCTCGGTGGTCACCAGAGTTTTGATCACGTAATGATCTGCCGAAAGCGTGCCGGCTGCTTGACGTTGCGCCAGGACGAAATCAGTTAGCAGTGCGCCAATTTGGTTTCCGTTGAGTGTCTGCCAAGCGGAAGCGGGATCGGTCGTGAGCGGCGCGGCGACTCCCAAGCGGTCGGCGTCGGGGTCGGTGGCCAAGATAATGTCAAATCCGTTCGCCTTCGCGTACTCGATCGGCTCTGCAAACACGCGAGCGATTTCTGGGTTGGAGACATGCCCGGGAACATTGGGGAAATCGGGACTCGGTTCAGCGTGAGGTCCGTAAAGTTCCACTTGCTGAAAACCATCACGCTCTAGCAGGGCGATCGTGGGCGGTCCCCCCACGCCGTGCAAGGGCGAATACAAAACTTTCACATCGCGCGGTCCGGTAAATCCCGTTTCGATGGCTGCGTCCAGATAGGCGGCATCGATTTCCGCGGTGCAGATTTCCACTTTTCCGGCTGCCAACGCCGAGGCGAAATCCTCCACACGAATTTCTTCCGTATTCATCACCCGCTCAATGATCGCCGCGTCATGCGGCGGCAACACTTGGCCGCCGGTATTCCAATAAACTTTGACGGCGTTATCAGACGGAGGGTTGTGGCTGGCGGTGACCATGATACCGCAGGCACAATTTTTCAGCCGGACCGCGAACGAGAGTTGCGGCGTGGCTCGATAGTCGTCCAGGAAGTACACCTGAAAGCCAGCGGCAACCATGATTCCCGCACACAGCTCGGCAAACTCGCGCGAGCGATGACGCGTGTCGTAAGCGATCGCGCAGGCCAGGGGCGAGCTGTCACCCGCTTCGGCTCGGTACCGCAGCACATAGTCGGCCAAGCCCTGCGCGCTTTCGCCAATCGTGCGATCATTGATGGCGTTAGAGCCAAAAGGATACATGCGTCCCCGCCGACCACCGGTGCCGAACGGTATGACGGTCCAAAACACGTCGTCCAACTGCTGCCACTTCTGCTCGACAATATGCTCGATGATCGCCCCGCGGTATTGGCGGTAACGGTCCTCACGCAGCCAAACACCCAGGTTGTCTACCGCACCTTGGCTGATTTTGCCCGCTGCGGCCGCGGCGTTGACCTGTTCCATCGCTTGTTCGATCGAGAGGTTTGTCGAAGGTTCGCTCATCTTACTTGTCTGGCAATCAGAGGTTGAAACGAATTGAATTGGGGACAATCTATGGGCCACAGTCTACGCCCTGGAGCACTCGCCTGAAAACCGGCAGTCCCCTCGCTTTTCAACCACCGCCCCCCTGGGTTACGATTCGCACGAGATATCCGACGACTGTCCCAAAACCGACGCGAATTGCGGCCAGCGGCAAAGCGGCCCGTGGTTTTCGGGTAGGCTGTCAACGGGCACGGGTTCGATAAATTTTTCGCGGATAATTTTTCGGGAAGGGGACAAGATGTCAGAGCTAATCATCAGCGTCAGTGGCCTGCGGGGGATCATTGGGGAGAATTTGACTCCCGATGTGGCAGTCCGTTACGTGGCCGCCTTTGCCAGTTCGCTCGAACCTGGTCCCGTCGTGGTCGCCCGCGACGGTCGCACCACCGGGGCGATGATTCGTGACGCCGTGATCAGCTCGCTGGTTGCTTGCGGGCGTGAAGTGATCGATGTTGGCATCGCCGCCACCCCCAGCGTCGGCGTTTTCGTGCGGGCCAGCCAAGCCGCCGGAGCCGTGCAGATTTCCGCCAGCCACAACCCGCCCCAGTACAACGGCATCAAGCTGTTCAGCGGGGCCGGTCGCGTGATCGGTGCCGCCGCGGGGGCAGCGGTCAAAGACCGCTACCTAGCGAACCAACCAGCCTGGCAGAGCTTTGACAAATTGGGCTCCGTCTCCCGGATTGCCGATCCTCACATCGATCACATGGAAACGGTCTTGCAAACGGTCGACGTCGCTGCGATCCGAGCGCAAGGGTTTCGCGTGTTGCTCGATAGCAACCATGGTGCCGGCGGCTTGCTGGGCTTGCGATTGCTAGAAGAACTCGGCTGCACCGTTATGCTCTGTGGCACGGTTCCCGATGGCCTGTTTGCGCATCCGCCCGAACCGACCGCCGAAAACTTGACCCAGATCGCCGGTCAAGTCGCTGCGCAGAACTGCGACGTCGGGTTTTGCCAAGACCCGGATGCCGATCGCTTGGCCCTGATCGACGCGCAAGGGCGTTACATCGGCGAGGAGTATACCGTCGCCTTGTGCGTCCAGCGGCGGTTGATGCAAGCCGCCGCGGTTAACGAACCCTTGGGGCCGATTGTGATCAATTGCGCGACGAGCAGCATGAGCGCTTGGTTCGCCGAGCAAGCCGGCGTTCCTTGTCATCGCAGCGCCGTCGGTGAGGCGAACGTCGCCGACACGATGCTGGCAAATCAAGCCATCTACGGCGGCGAAGGCAACGGTGGGCCGATCGATCCCCGAGTCGGCTACGTTCGTGATAGCTTTGTGGCCATGGCACAAGTCCTTGACTTGATGGCCGCTAGTGGGAAATCACTGGAGGAACTTGTTGCCGCCATCCCCAGCTTTGCGATTTATAAGACCAAAGTTGAAATCGATACCAGCTTGTTGCCCAAAATTTTTGAGGAACTGCAACAGCAATTTACTGACGCTGAGGCCGATCGTCTGGACGGCCTGAGGCTAACATGGAAAGACTCATGGCTGTTGGTCCGGGGCAGCAATACCGAACCGATCGTACGTTTGATCGCCGAAGCGCCCAGCGAGTCGGCTGCCGCCGCACTCTGCGATCAGGCGGCCAAAGTAATCGCTGGATGTTAGTCGCAATGGCGCTAGCGGCGGGCAACGCACCGGGGCCGGATTTGTTTTAGAATGTCTACAGCGATATTGGCTCCCCACCCATCTTTCCCGACTTTTTGAAACTTGACTGGCGTGACAATGCGATCTTTCCTGACTGCGATGCTGACTTGGGCGACGGTTTGCTTCTCAGTGGCTGGCGATTCGCGGGCGTTCGCTCAGACTGCCAGCACTCCAACGCCAGCCCGCTTTTCAGCGACTGCCATAAAGTCTGTCGAAATCGACGGGATTCCTTTCACCCTGCCAAGCTCCCTGCAGTTAACCAAGGTGGCCGGCGAACCTTTGATTCGCTGGCCCGTGGTTGCCGACTGGGATGCAGCCGGCCGACTGGTGGTGGTCGAATCGGGCGGCGTAGGGCGACCAATCGCCGAGCATAACCAACAACAACTGCACCGCGTCGTCAGGCTCAGCGACCAAGATGGCGATGGTCACTTTGATACTCGCCAAGTGGCTGCTGAGCAGTTACCGTTCACAGCGGGTATCTTGGCGATCGACAACGTCTTACTCGTCTCCGCACCGCCGCAAATTCTCAAGCTGACCGACCATGATGGCGATGGAGTTTGCGAGTCCCGAGAAGTATGGTTTGACGGCAAAACGATCACCGGCTGCGCCAACGATTTGCACGGTCCCTACCTCGGTCGCGATGGTTGGATCTACTGGTGCAAAGGAGCTTTTGCCGAACAAACGCACACGCTGCTCACGGGCGGCCAATTGGTCAGCTCAGCGGCTCATATCTTCCGCCGTCGATTAAACGGAGGTGCGTTGGAGGTGGTGGTCACCGGCGGCATGGATAACCCCACGGAAGTCGCTTTCTTGCCCTCAGGTGAAGGTTTCTTTACCAGCACCTAATTCTGTGCCTAAAAATCCTTTTTTAAATATT
>CAZHTX010000088.1:0-15050 GCA_964535475.1 uncultured Pirellulaceae bacterium | reverse complement strand
GAACCCTGGCCTCCCGTAACCAAACCTAAGATGTCAAATTGATCGACGGTTCGCGAGAAGCCGGGCGCTGGCTCATCACCACTGGGCACAGCGGTTAATCGCTTGACTGATGCTTCGATTGAATCTCCGAGCGGCTCCAGGAAGTTCAAACGATATCCACGTTCGTCCGTGGAGAGCTCATCTTCGCTGGTTAACTGGTTATTAACGCGAAGCAGCAGGTACTCCGCTGCACCGGCTGCTTCATCGATGGGTTGGAATGCTAAATCACTCTCCGAACCGACGGGGTCGGCAAAGAACAGGGTGGCGATAAACTTGTCTCCGGCCGCAGCCGATTCTGGAACTGCTTCAACCAGTTCGGCTCGCATCGCGGCAATCTGCTCGGCGTTAAACGAAGCGTTTGCTCGTGGACGCAAGAGATACCAATCGACTTGATCACCAGCGTGGAAAGTCAGCTCGCCAATCGCTTGTCCGGCAACCGCCGGAACGAGCGCCGCGAACTCCGGAGTATCATTTGCCCCTGAGCCAAAGGACTTCGCCACAAATTCAAATCGATCGGGAGCGACTGCGGTGTTACCAGCCAAGAAGTCATCCCCGAAGCCGCCGTCGATTGTATCGTCTCCTCCACCACCAATGATGATGTCATTACCTTCACCACCATACAAAATGTCGGCATACGCACCGCCGTACAGCCGATCGCTGCCCGCGCCACCGAGCACCGTTAGATTTGCCAGTGCGCGTCCTCCGGCCTGAACCGAACCTTCGCCAATTCCCCACTCGGTTCCCGTGTCGCCAACAAAGGTAAAGCCAGCATCGCCCCGGAAAATGTCATCTCCGGCTCCCAGATCGACGGTCGTCGATTCCACATTCGCAGCCACGTAGAAATGATATTCACGCAACATCTCCGCATCCGCACCTAGCTGCTCGGGATCGGCGGGAATGAACCGCTGGTTGTTGATGTCCCAAACCATCGCGGTTAATTCATAGCGATGCAGCAGCGAGTTGTATCGAAGCGAGACAAAGTCATTGATCGGTTGATCACGACGATCAAGGTCGCCACCGAGGTACAACACTTGGTCATTACCCGAGCCACCATCGAACCGATCACTCGCCTCTGGAATGAATGGGGTGTCCGTACCGGCCAGCGTCGGGAGTGCATCGGGAATCGACTGGAAAGTATCATCCCCATCGTTGCCAAACAGCAGATCGCTGGCACCTTGATCGGCACCTCCAGTTAGCACGTCGTTGCCGCTGCCACCAAAGATGAAGTCCTCGCCGGGGCCACCTTGCAAACGATCATTCCCGCTGCCACCAAAGATCACGTCGCGGCGAACGATCTCGACCTCTGCGGCAAGGTCAACACGCATCGTCTCGCCGTTACTACCGAGTTCAAAGTGCAAACTGTAGATCGTGGGAATGGAGTCTGATTCAACACGGGCAACTAATTCCGTATCGACGGTTAAGCCAACCGCTGACCAATCGATGGCGGATAAGTCGATGCCGGTCGCCGCATCAAACGGCCCAGCCAATAGTGCGTCATCAGCGGCATTGAACAGCGACAGCTCAATGCCATCGGCCGGGGAAATACTCTCGGAGCTTAGCCGCGCTGTGCCCCCAGCTAAAATCGTATCGACCACCTCTTGGGTGAACTGGAACTGATAATGATCGATGTCGCTGGGGTTATCGATCGTCAATCCTTCATATATCACATCCCGCGTCAGGCGATTAGATGGACGAGCCAGCTCGCTGAGCGCCAGCCCCATTTCAGCACTGGCGGCGTTCCCTGCGGCGATCGTGATGTTCAAGCGAGTTTGTGGTCCGCTGGAGAGGGTCGAAAGCGCGATCATTTCACCAGCGCGAGTCGCCACGACCAAGCCGTTCGCCGAAGTGCTGGCAATCGCCCCGTTGACGTCCGCGACCAAATCATCCAGCGAAAGATTGTCCTCAGTCACCGCCGCGGGAATCGCGACGCGAACTTGTTCCGCCAGCGAATCAACGATCAAGAAGAACTCCGCGTCGTCGTTCAAGCGACCATCATCGGGTGCCGCGTTGGGACCGACCAGCACAGCAGGCCCAGCCAGCGGTGCGGCGGTCGCAATCGTATCATTGCGCTCTCCAATTGCGTCGGTTTTGTCGATCAAGATCGAGCGACCGGAAGCAATCTGAACCGTGTCATCTCCCGCCCCGGCGTCGATCCAAACCGACTTCTGCACGGTGGGGCCAATGAAGATCTGGTCATTCCCGGCCAAGGCATCGACGATGATGGCCCGGAAGTCACCTTCGCCCGGTAAGATTGGGGTCAGGCGATCGGCGTCGTTGTTTAATCGCTCGATGGCTCGTTGACGAATGACTGGGTTTTCGTTCTGCAAATCTTCCAGATCGGTCAGCAGATCATTGGGATTCCAAATCAATTCACCGTCGGTACCGCGAGCGCCATAATCGAGACGCACTTCCGCCGCGAAGGTCAGGAAGCCGTTGTTGTTGGTGGAGCGAGTGAACAGGTGGTGTCCTTGAAACAGCCCTGGCTCAGTCACAAAGTCGAGTGTTATTACGTCATCGACATTCGAACCGCCGACATACCACACGTGGTCGCTTGATCGCGCGTATTCCTTCCACTCGTTGCCAGCTTTATCACCGTCGAGCGACTCAAACAACTCACCCGTCTTCGTGAACAGCTCGTCATCACCACCGGCACCATATAGCA
Organism: uncultured Pirellulaceae bacterium; assembly: GCA_964535475.1. Taxonomy (GTDB): domain Bacteria; phylum Planctomycetota; class Planctomycetia; order Pirellulales; family Pirellulaceae; genus Laterigemmans. The sequence continues at coordinate 12,349 of CAZHTX010000088.1, read as the reverse complement.
GATCTAACCCCGTCCCGCCATAAAGTTGATCCGATTGCTCGCCCCCGATGATCCGGTTCAGCCCCGTATCTTCCAATGAGCGACCTTCCGCCGGGCTGTCATAGAGATTGCCTTCTTCATCGGCGAAAACACCAAACGCCGTGCCGAGACTTGGGTCGAACGACCACGCATAGAGTTGATTGGTTCCTTGGCCGCCGAGGATGTCGTCATTTCCGGCACCGGCATAAATCTTATCAACATCGGTTGGGCTACCATCACCATTGCCTTGATCCCCCCACAGTCGATCATCTCCCGCATAGCCAAAAATCTCATCGCTTCCGCGACCGCCGTCGATGCGATCCCGAGCGGCGGAGCCGATGAGCGTATCATCGCCACTACCACCATCGATCGTGGTCACAAATTCGCGGCTGCGGGCGATCAAATCAGAAAGATCAAGCTCGCTGGCACCCCGCAAAAACTCGATATGATCGTCACCGCCGAGGCCCGCGATGCGGAACTGTTCAATCAACGCCCGCGTACCATCTTTCCATTCGGCCGTGATCGTTGTTCCGTTGTATTCAACACTCAGCAACCCCTCGGGGGTCTGTCCAATATAAATGAAATCGTTAGCTTGTGTCCCACTGACCAGCAACACGTCGGTCGCGTTATCATCAGGCGTGCTAACATCAAACGTTGCATCGCCGTGGCCATCGAGCCGCTCGCCGCCGCGAACGCTATAATCGGCGTTGACATCCAGCACCAGCATATCGATCCCACCACCGCCGAGCAGCGTGTCCTCGCCATCTTGCCCTTCCAGCCAATCGCCGTCGCCGCCCCCTTCGATGCGGTCATTGCCACCACCGCCGTACAATTGATCCTGTCCGGCTCCGCCAATCAGCACATCATCACTACCGATCGCCTCGCCGCCAAAGCCGGTGTTGAACGCTGCGAAGGGATTTGCCAAGTAATTTGGTCCGCTTGCCCAATCGCCGCTGGCGAAATCAGAGCCCGCTTCGCCGATCAGCCAATCGTTGCGGCGGTTTCCATACAGCGAGTCGTTACCATCCTCGCCCCACAGTTCGTCTCCTCTCACGCCCACATCGCTTGCGTCACCAGCCGCCCAAGCGAACAACGAATCGGCTCCTTCACCACCAAACAAACGTTGGCCGACTGTGGAGCCGCCCGTGCCCTCGTCGCCGAACAAGCGATCTCGTCCCTGTTCGCCATATAGATGATCGATCCCCGCGCCGCCTCGCAGGGTATCATTCCCTGCGCCGCCACGGATGACGTCATCTCCGTCGCCGCCGAATACGTTGCTATCATCGCCGCCTCCGGCATCGATATAGTCAGCACCACCGCCACCGAACAGCACGTCGCTGTTGTCACCCCCGAACAGCCAGTCGGTTCCGTCGCCTCCGCGAATCGTATCTTCCCCGTCACCAGCGACGCCAAACACACTTAAGCTTAGGCCACCGTTGGGTCCGCGAACTACCTTGGGAGTGACCAACAAGGGCAGCGCGTAGTCGCTGGTCGTAAACGCTTGCGCCTCATCGAATCGCATCGGTGCTTCGAAAAGGCTCTGATCGGCAAGCACGAAATTTGATGAGGCGTAGGCAGCAAATCCACCCCACAGCAGATCATTTCCTGCGCCACCATCGATCTCGTCGTTGCCAAAACCTCCGACGACCACGTCATCACCGTCGCCTGCAAGGACCATGTCATCACCGTCGCCAGCATCAATCACATCGTGGCCCGCACCTGACTTAATAACATCATCGCCCGCCTGACCAAAGATGTTATCATCGCCCGCAGAACCATAAATGATGTCGTGGCCCGCACCGGCGTAGATTGTATTGCTGCTGTCGTCATCCGCCCCGGCTTCGTCGTTGGCTGCGAAGATCAGGTCGTCACCGTCGTCTCCATGGATCGTGTCTCTTCCCAAGCCGCCACGAATCTCATCATTTCCGGCACCTCCTCGCACCGTGTCGTTGCCCGCTCCGGCGAAGATCACATCGTCACCACCGTCACCCAGCAGCACATCATTGCGATCTCCACCGTCGATGATGTCGTCGCCTTCACCCCCCTCAATACGATCCGCCCCCTCTTCACCTAGCAATGTATCATTGCCGCCCCCGCCAAAAATCTGATCGTCGCCGAGGCCTCCGGAAATTTGATCATCTCCTTCACCACCACGTAGTACATCATTACCACGGCCGCCATTGATCGTGTCATTGCCCGCGTCACCATCGATCGTGTCGCTGCCCAACCCACCAATCAGCACGTCATGGCCGTCGCCACCCCGCAGCACGTCTTCGTTGCGACCGCCGTCGAGATAATCATGCCCCGAGCCGCCAATCAGCAAGTCATTGCCATCGCCGCCAAGCAGCGTGTCATCCCCCGCACCGCCGTCGAGCGTATCGGACTGTCCGCTCCCGACAAGTTGATCGTTCCCCTCATTCCCTCGCAGCACCGCAGCCCCGCCACCGGCCGTTAGCACGTCGTTACCGAGTCCACCACTGAGCTCAACAGGGATGAGGATGTCTTCGGCGATCGTCACGATATCATCACCGTCGAGCGCATTGCCGACAATCTTTGTGACGCCAAAAATATCATCCGTTTGATAACCTTGACCCGAGACGACGATCGAACCGGGCTGGCTGCCAGCGAAGACTCGGTAATTATCATCTTGTTGCGTGAACTTCAGCGTCAGCACATCGCCCGCTCGCGATGTCAACAGTTCATTCGCATCGATGCCGCCGGAAACGGGACGCGCAATGTTAAAGTCAAGCAAATTGACGCGAGCTAGCTCATAATCTTCGCGGACCGAAAAGAAGAAGAAGTCCAGCTCGAGATAGGCGTTTAATCTTGCATCCACGCTACCGCTAACATCAAACACATGGATTGGGCCGAGTGCGAGATTTTCCGCAATTTCGTTACCTCGCACCCGACCATCTTGGTCGTTGTCGTGCAGGTTAAAGTCGACGCCGGCAAAGATCCCGCCGTTGACACCCGCCGAGGCAAACAACAGGTTCAGTTTGGCACCTGCCGTTAGATTGCCGCGCAAGTAAACTTCAGGCACGTCGGCGCCGGTGCCGTCGGCATTGGCTCGGTCGCTGACGAAGAAGCCATCGAAGATATCGCCAAATTGACCGCTATCGGAAAACTTGCGAATGCCCGTGGTGTCAAATCCAAAAGCAAAATCGGCCACAGCCGCGATGCGTCCGCCGATCTCCGCGCCCAAAATAGGAAAGGCCGGAATGGGAAAGAATTGGCTGTAGCTGAAATCTACCCCCAGCGCCGGCGCATCATACAAGAATAGATCCACATCTTGGCCGAGTAACAACTTAAACGCGCTGGTTGGACTTTGCAGTAGAGGAAAGCTGAGCGAACCGCTAGCCCCTTCTAAGTTGTTCGTCCACTTGCCACCCTGGGAACCGGCTTTTGAGTTGACTTGGCCGAGCGGGTCGCTGTTGGGAAGAGAGTTCCCGATCTTAGCCGTCGGCTTTGTTGTTCCTGGACTCCAGCCCGGTCCGGTGTAGCCACCAAGTCCAGCCGCTTCGATATCAAACGAACCGAGATCAATCCAGGTATCGGGGCCGACTTCTGGCATGCCCACAATCAGATCATTTACGGTCTTGACGGACTCTAAGAAGTTGGCCACGTCGGCTCGGCCAAATAACCTTGCCAAATCGACCAACGTCACACTGCTGCCACTCAAATCACTGATCACTGGCAATCGCGAGCTCAGCACATCGATCACCGGCTGGACTGGCGCCAACACAGCTTGCACGTCTCGCAGGAGTTCGCCTGCAAAGCCGCTGAAGAAATCGCCGAGGATCAATTGCACGTTGTTGAAATCGACCTTCGGTGCATTAACACCCTCCCAGGCGATGAATTGCCAGTCGACTTGCAGATCGGTGCGCATCCGCGGGAACAAACTGCTGTCACCGAGATTCACCATCAATTCAAGATCGACCCCGGCCGAAGCTTCCAAGGTGGTATCGATCAGCTCGGAGAAATCGTTGGCGAACATTTCGTTCATCGACAACAATTCACCGACGATCGTGTCTTCCAGATTGACTCGGAATTGGCCGTTAAAGAAGGTCGAATCGGGACCGTTTGATGTGGCGTCGATGTTGAGGAACGCCAACTCACCGCGGGCGGTCAGGTCGGGCACTGCGGCGTTAAATTCCAGCTTCAGTTCCGTGCGGGCCGGATCGGTGGCTAAGTAAAAACCATCCTCCACGCTCGCCCCAAACCCTAAACGAAAGTCGGCTCCAAAGCTTAGCTCCACCGGCGCTTCAATATCAAGATTTAGCCCCGGCAGTCCCAGATCGAAATCCACTTTGAACTCGACCGGTTCGACCGCTTTCCTCAACCAGATATCAAAATCTACTTGTTGAAAGTCAGCTGACAGCACCATTCCCACATCATTGAGATTGATCTCACCGTCGCTGTTGCGATCGGCCAGCCAGTTCAGCCCCGCTGGACCCAACGCGTCGAACAGACCTTGTTGGACAAACGTGACACCCTGCTCGGCAACATCCTCAATATTGTTCAGCACCGAATTTTTGATGCGATCTAAGAAATCAGCCTCTTCGGCAAGTGCATCGCCGATCAAGGGCAGAGGCACGCCCAAGACATCTCCACGCATCGTGTCGGTCAGCAAGTCAAAGGCGCCTTCCCATCCGCCAACTAGCGTTAGGAGATTCGAGCCGATCCCATTGGCACTTAATTCGGCAATTTCCGCCTCGATCGCCGCTCTCACGTCCGCCACGTTGAAGGCGCCGGCATCGGGAGGAGTTGTCAAATCATCGACTGAATAGTTGAGGGTCGTGATTGGATTACCGCGGGGAACCTCGATCGGGAAATTCGCGTAGGCACCGCTGGTCGTCGTCGTCGTCAAGCTGAGTGACTCGCCCAAGTAAATCCGTGCCTCGCCCGCACCTACCGGCGAAACGACGAATGATGCGGGAGATGTGTCACCGACAACACCGCTGGCGTTGATCCCAGCGCTGCCCCCCGCGATCGCGATTCCAATCGGTCCCAACGAAGCGTCAAATTCGATCGCCGTCGCCGCCGCACCGGCTGACAACGCAATGCGAGTTCCTTGCATGGTCGTCGGGTCATACCCGTACATAAACGGCAGAATGCCTGTGGACGATATTTCCAGCCCCAACGACAACGTGGCTGCCGCTCCGGCGTTTACGTTCAAAGTCGATGAACCGCTAACGTCGATCAAATCACCGATGCCGCCAAGATTCAGATCGGCCAAGTCGATCTGCAGTGGCAGATCCTTGTTCGCCGATTCATTCACTGTCAGGTCAAAGCGAACCGCAAACTTGCCCGTTTGACTCGAATCGAGTCCTAAACTGATGCCATCGCTGCCAAGTTCCAAAGCGTCTTCCAACACCGCTTCGAGCGCTTGTAAACTACCGCCGTCGCTGCGTCCAAGTTGTTCCAGCAACCCCGACATCACTCCCGTAAAGTCGTCAAAGCGGCTGAGTTCAATTTCAACGTCAGGCAATTCCACATCGACGTCGAAATGCAAAAGAAATGATGGAATCAAATCTGCCAGCGATATTGATGAATCGCCCGCCGCTGCCGCGTCATCTCGTTGTCCTTTTACGGTGCTCAGGAAACCCAGCAGATCGGGCAGCGAGGCGGAAAACGTGGGCAGTGAGATCGATTCGCTGGTGAGTTTGTTGAGCTCTCGTCCGATCACATCCAAGCTGGTCGAGCCGACCGACCCCAGCGCAGTTGTCAAACGATCTAACAATCCGCCAAGTCCGATCAACTCTGGTAGCTTTGTATTGATGATCGGTAACGAAATGTCAAACTCTGGCATCTCACTAACGGTTAGCAACTGCTCTAAGCCGTCTCTCAGTCCATCGAGAATATCGGCAGCACTCAGCTCGCTCAAATCTAATAAATCTGCATCGACCGACTTGAGCAATTCCGTCGAGAATGTTTCGCCAAACTCGGTAACGTTAACCTCGACCACCCCTCCGTAGCTAACTCCCGCGACCGTGGCCGAGACTGGCAATCGCAGCCCCAAGGCACCGCTCAGCGTTGCCTCCGCCGCGATTTCAGTTTCGTTTGGGTCGAGTGATTGGAATAACTCGCCCAGTGTCATGCGGGTTTGGATGTCGCCGGTTGCTGGATCGATCAAATCAATGTCGGCCTGCAGGAAGGCTGGTCCGCCGCCGGGAGCTTGCACGGTGCCAGCGGTGATTTCGCTGCTTACAAAACCAAGGTTGACTGACCCATTGAGATCACCGCTGAGGTCAATCCGTCCAGTGGCCAGTGGCTGATCTGTGCGCTCCAGGTAGAGATGGTTAACGAACGAGTCGCCGTGGAGGACTTTGCCTTCGATCACTCCGTCGCCATCTTCATCCGCACCCACGATGCCTAAACCGACGCCGACCAGCGAGCCGCCGATTCCAACGATTGTGAATTCGCGGTCGAGATGCTCGCTCCCATCGGTCATCTCCAAGCCAACCGTTTGGCCATCCTCCTCGCGCAGCGTCACGGAAAAATCAGCCGCCGCGATGCTAGCCGCATCCCGTGCCGCATGGATGGTGTCGATCACATCGGCGATCGTGCTTTCTTCATCGAGCGCATCAAAGTTGACGATAAACGACTCGCCACTGCGCAGTGAGACTTCAAGCTCATCGTTGGTTTCGGGGTCTTCGTCGGCATCAAACAACACGCCCATGCCGGCGTTGAGATCTTTCAGCTGGGTGTTGGTATCGAGCGTAAAGTCGTGCCCCAATGGTCGCAGATCGATCCCCAGCTTGAAACGCCCGGTTGCCCCGCCGCTGAGCGAGATGGATGAAGTCGATTCGAGTCCCGCCAGTCCGGCGACGTCAAGATTGATATCTAAGTCCGCGTCGATCGCTTCGTTTAAACCAGAAAACTCAACCTCGAATACTAATTGCCGAGAGGCGGGATCGTAATCAACAGCAGTGATCGCTGGGACTAGATCTAATAACCCCTGCGCGGTTGTGAAACGGGGAGCGTCCGTTTCCGTTTTTAACAGACCTGCCACGGTCGATTCAAAAATTTGTTGAAATGACAAGGCATCGGAAAGTGTTGTGTTCCCAGCGAAAGGGATGCTGCTATCCAGCTTGGCTTCCGCGTAATCACCGAACCAGCCAGACAATTGCTCAATCCCACCGATCAAATCCCCGGCGGCAAACTGTTTTAAGTCATCGAACTGAGCGAACGAAGTTGGCAAGATTTCCTGTTCTCCAGCATAAGGATCGCTTGACTGTAGATCGAGCGATGCGGAGAACTGGTGAGAGCCAAGCGTCGCCGTGATTGGCAGGTGGATGTCAACATTTCCATCGACTGAGGTCTCGAGCAACGTGTCGATCGGCTGGTCTAACAACGCCGCAGCGGTGTGAAAGGTAGCCTGACTATCGCTGGTGAGTGACACGTTCAGCTGGGCACGTCCCGCTTCGCTATCGACTCCCAGTAACCCAATGCGGCCGGAGAATTCGACGTCCGCATTAATCTCAGCGGAGCTTTGCAGATCGGCAAAGTTGACCGCGAAGGAATCGAGCGGCGCGACATCGTGCCGGCGGTCGATTGCCATGCTCAAGCTCCACGCCATTTCGCCTTGAACATCCAGCTCCGGAATTCCATCCTCATCGACGGCAAGACCAGCATCATCGACGGAGTCGCCCAACAGCAACTCGGTGGTGCTGTTGCGGTTGCGCTGGACATTTAGATCCAATTTCACAGTGCTGGCGGTTTTGGTTAACTCGCCAACGGTGACGCCGGGCACAGAAGCGAGCGCCGCGGCGATATCTTCCCAGCTGGCGTTTGGATTGATGGTGAGTAGATTTCTAACGGGTTGCTCAAGTTGCTCGCGAAGTGCGGCATCAAAATCAACGGCCTCGGCGGCACTGACGCTGAGGCCGGGTAGTTTGGTCGCAAAGGGAGAACTTTCCTCCAGCCGCGCACCGAAAGTGGTTAAGGCAGAAAATCCGCTGGTCAGAGACGCGACCGCTTCGGCCCGTCGTTGATCAAGTTCATTGAAATCAACCAGCATCACGTCGAGAGGACTTTCGCCGAACAAATCGGCATCATTTAACTCAATCAGAGGCTGGGAAATTAGCAGCGAACCGTCTGCGGCGGGCTGGACGAACCAATGCGCGCTCGCGCCGCCACGCGATGACAGCGTTAACTCGGGTGATGACCGCAGCTCGCTGGCGCTCAGACGCAAATCGTCTCCCGAATCGGTGGTGACGGCCAAAGCGGCGGCGATAATGATTTCACCCTTTTCGACTCGCAGACCCAGCAGTCCGTAGTCAAGCTCGGGCGTGGTATCGGACTCTTGGTCGATCACTAGGTCTAACGTTTCAACTTCCGTGAAGAACTCTCCCGCTGTATCCACGCCAAACTCAAACTCGAATTCGAAACCAAGGTCAACTTGGCTGAAGGAGTCAGCGCCATCGGCAAGTTTCAAACCCAGTTCGGCCGCCGCGGTGCCCGGCGCAATCTCATACTCGACCGATCGAGTCGCATAAAAAGAGCTGGCGAAAACAAGCTCACCGTTTGCTTCGATGCGGCCCGTAGTCTCGCCGACGGTGATGTGAAGGTCGTCAAAGGTTCCCTCGATCGATTCGCTGTTCAAAAATGCTGCCACATCTTCGACGGTCAAGCCATCTCGATTATCTTGAATGTGTTGGGCCAGTGGTTGGGTAAACCTTGCTTCGAGCACGCTGGAGATATCGAACTGGGCTCCGAAGGAACTGCCCACCAGCGAAAGCGGGCGGCTGAGTGGTTCCGCCGCATCAACATGCTCGGCATGGCTAACAAGGGCCGGCAGGTCAGCGATCAAAGCGTCTTTTTGGGCCTCTGACAATGGGTCGCCGGTCAGCATTTGCCGCTGTTCCAGCCCCTCCATTAACATCCGCCGCTTTTGGCGTCTCGGCATGGAAGACTTGGATCGATCTACTGTTCGCTGGCCGGTTACTGCAGTTTGGCTTCTGTCGCGTTTCATGATCGAGCAATGATTTAGCGGGGGAACGGGCTGTGTAGAGCCGACGGCGGAGGCCGCGGGCCTCAATCGCTTGTTGCCAAAGAAGCCGGTTGACCGCCAAATGAGAGAATAAGTTGAGGACTTTTTCAGATGTTGCTCGGGTAAAGTCGATTTTCGGGAGGGAAATGCAGCCCTGATGGCTGCTTGATGCTGTGCCTTCGTGGTGGTTTCAGCGCGCCGCGTTCATTGTAGGGTCATAATGAACAGATGTCGGCTAATGAAGAGTTGCTGGGCCCCAAGAGTGGCCTTACTTCGATTGACCAAGCTGTGGTGAAAGTTCGTGGAGGGTTTTGAGGATTGATTCAGCACATTCACCAGCAAATACTTGCAGTCGTCCTTCGGGCTCATTCGAGTAACCGAAGGACTCCCACGTAGGTATCGCTTGAGACTTGGGCCCCGCACCTTTCTCGTTGCTGTCGAAGCCAGTATTCATACTGAAAGTAGTATCAGTGTCACTCGCATTCACCCAAGTGTCAGCTTTGAACCTCTTTCTGATCACTACACGATCGGCAGCAAACTCGCCGTCAATCTCATGGATGTTCACTTGGAAATAAATTGTGATGTCCAACGGTTCGTCAGCCTTCAATTCGTCGGCAGGCCGCCGTACGTGCATTTTGGGCTGAGCACCATGGGGCGAGGCTCCAGATGCTATGCGTTTGCTACATCGCGTTGGTACTTCAGGCCTTGCTTGAGCGTGAGCTCCGTCGTTCGATGGCAGCCCAAGAGATAGAAACTTTGCCGCTGTATCCTGAGGAACGTCCCTGTCGCCGACCGACAACACGTCGCGTAATCGATGCAATGGTATTTATCAGTCGGCATCGTTTAGTAATGGATGAAGGGGACGCGTTGGACCTTTACACAGACCCCACGGAACTGCAATCGAAGCTGCTGGCGCTGTTCGGTATCAACCCCTCGAGGTACGGCCGATGAAAAATTCCAGTCACGGGAAACTCAGAGAAATACGTTTTCAGAACTGCGGAAAGGAAGGTGCATGGCATTGTTCACCGTCAATTGATGGCTCAGTTCACAGTGTATCGAAGCTTGATGCGCTGAAAGGGGTTCTTCGGGTCGTCGAAGTACAATTTGATTTGTGAATCATGTTCGCCCGCCAGTGCCAGTTGACCGATCGTTAGCGAAATATCAGCGCGGGAGTGGGCCGCGATCGTGAATGATTCGTTGTCCACACGCGGTGCACCGCCGCATCCAGGTCCGGCAGTACGTACCCGCAGAACAACGTCTCCGTCATTGCGAATTGAGATGCAATTTGTGATTTCATAGCCAGGCTTAACTACGCCGAGGTCTACATGCGTCGATTCGACAACGGCAATGGGTGTCACTGCCTCACGTGCGAATTGTTGTGAATCGGGCGTTCGCGTCGGGCTCTTGTTGAACTGTAACGCAACCAACGCCGCCGTTGTAACGACAAAGACCAGGACGAACATCGAGGTGCGATTGTGAAACATTTCATTCGATCAGGGACAAGGATTTCAGTCGGGTAACGTTGGTCATCAGTGGGTACGGGCGATTGATTTTCCATCTCTAAAAGGCCTGATGTCGTACTCGGCTGCATCGCTTGGTTGCATGCCGTTTTGGATACGAGGTCAATCGTTGCGCTGGAACTTTATGGGTGACTGAGAAAACAAACCTTCTTCAATATTCTTGCGAACGAAGGAAAGTAACGAATGCGGGTCAGCGGTTATCGTTATCGCATCGGTTTTGGATTCGGGGATAACCGTTTCAACAAGTTCTCCGTCGTCGTTTGGCACGGTTATCGCATGCGTCGTCTCAGTTCGTTCTACCGTCCCGCGAACGCTGCCATTTTCAACTGCGGACTCCATAAAAAGGGAATCAATGTATGACATCTCGATACCATTCGCGTGAACGCGAAGTCGCATCATGATGTAGCCCGCAACTGCGGATCCGTCCCATGAATCACGGTCGATTTGAGGTCCAGAGTCGCGTTTGATAGGCGAAAAGACAGGAATCTGCATGATGTGGAATTCGCCGACGCGAGTCGCAAGGGCGAACCCCTGAGTTGCCTTTAGCGGAGTCAATCCGTCCAAGGGCTGAGAAATCGACAAGAATCGAAACATGCCAGCCGGAGTTTCGCCCCCGGCGGGGCCTACGTGAACGTAGTGGGAAACATTGTCGGGTCCGTCAATTTGCTTGTAGACGCCGAATAGCTCATGCGGAACCGTGGCAGCATCAGGAGATTCCAACGGATGTTCGAACAACGGAATCGTGCAGCCGCCAAAGATTAGGCAGGTGGTCGCCGCGAGAAGTAATCGCCCGATCATCATTGTTGCGTGCATTTCTTTGTTCTGTCCGTCTTAATGTCACGAGCATAGGATAGTGAGTTACTCTGAGGTGCTGTCAGGCGTCTGAGGTGAAGCGACAATGCTGCGGGTCGAGAAGCCCACCTTAGTCTTCTCGCGTAACTAATAGTACCAGATGTAAACAGAAGCGAAAAGAACTTCACGTACCATTCGTGATACAGCCATCTGTGCTGCGCGGCTGCCTTCGGGGAAATCATTGAAATTCAATGCATTTGTCGCAGTTAGCCCCAGGTAGTTGACAGCCACGAGTAACCCAAAGGTTTTGGTGTCAGTCAGACTGTCATTCGGCGACTGATTCGCGAGTAAGTTCTTCCGGCAACTCAAGTCGTGCCATCCACCCCTTGGATCATTGATCGCACGTCGCTTGATCTCCCCATCGTCGCCGCTGCCGTCGCTGCTGTAAAAAACGGCCGCCAACTGCCAAAACACGACCCCGATCAACCCGATTTTCAATTCAATCAGCATACTCTCAAGGAGCTACCGTAGTATGAGTACGCCTTCTGCAGCGTGTGAGGCGTAAATTTTATCGATCTTCATGTCCTTAGCGAGCCGAATAGTAAGTGGGGATGGTCTTTCTTTTTGGAGAGTCATTATGGTTTCCCAATTTAAAAAGTGATGCATTGACACGGAGTGTGTCGATCGCGTGAGAAGACCATTGCAATTGCCGTTACAAAAAGCGCAACCTCTGTACTCGCTAAGCGGTCAAAATAGTATGCCGTGAGAATCGTTTGTTCGTTAGAGGGAGTTGAAGAGAGACCGGGGGACTGTTTGATTGCCCCTTTAGCCGGCATGGATGCCAGCTTCCTCGCTCGCAGGAAGCGAGCCCGCATTGGCCAGGGCAGCGAGTGCCCCATCGCCTTGCCGAACACCGTTAGCTTGCCGCCCCAGTACCGTCACAGCACCCGAGCAATTCGATTAAGTTCAACGGCGGCGTTGACCGGGAGGCCGCCAATCAACATTGACTTCAGAGACGACGCGTTCG
>CAZHTX010000087.1:1053-15092 GCA_964535475.1 uncultured Pirellulaceae bacterium | reverse complement strand
CGAAACGCGGGCACGACAGACTCGTTGACTATTCCGCTTGCACGTCCACTTGAGTGTGATTGCCTGAGATGTCCGAGATCAGCACACGCAATTTTGGACTTTGGCCCGCGGCTCCCTTCCCGCGCGGAAGCACAATCGATGCGGTGACACAGCGGCCTGACAATTCGTCGCCATGAAGCACATTACCGCTGGTAGCATCAAGTAGTAAATAAGCAGCTAACCCCTGATCATCCTCTCCGACCAACCTAATCTCCGGTTGTCCTGATTCAGCCTTACTTGACATCGTCGCGGTGACTTCCGGGGCGGTACCATCTTCAAGATTGATCGCCGGATTGAGGTGCCGCGACCAACGCAAAATATTGGCATTTGCATCGGAAAATCGGGCCCGTTTGTCCACCGGAGTATCCGGAGATAGATTAGCCCGCAGCTTACGGAAGCCATTTCCCATAATGTAATGAGCGTCATCACGTTGGTCGTGGGGCAAGCCGAGGGCGTGCCCCACCTCGTGCATCACGGCACCAAAGCCGTCTTCAATAAACTCGAATCGTGGTGAGTCTGGCCGACCGTAACCCAAGGCGGTGCGTCCAACAATCGCTGTCTGATCTTGAAATAGTTCGACTTGTTCAGCGACCGAGGTGCGGCAAAACTCGTCGCGCAGGATCCAAGCTGAAAAGATTCCCATACCCCCGTTTACTGAGTATCTACCACCTAACGCCACACCACCAGGCCATTCGAAAGGGTGCGGACCCTGGTCATACGTTTCCATAAATGCAACGATTAGTTGACTTCCAGGAGTGCCAATCGAACCGGGGATTTCCGGTTGTATGCGACTGTACTGACGGTTGGCCTCGTACATCGGAGCTCCCGTATAATATGCGGCGGGATGCTTGCCTCGGATCATATGCACGATTGGTAATTCTTTTTCGTCGAGCTGGAACAAAAAACCGCGATCATCCCAACCGCGACGACGGAATTCGTACTTGTACAACGAGTTGACGAACGCCATCACGCAGCGAATTTTGCCTTCATAGTTAGCAATCGGTTGTCGATCTTGAGGGACGAAATAGATCAACCGAACTCGATGGTCAACTTCTGCTAGTTGAGCAAACTCAGGTAGCCGATTGCGCGCGATCCAATTACCATTGACCCACCGCTGATAGGGTTTTCCCCCGACGGACAACTCGGCGAATCGCCCGCGGAGACGAATTCGCAAATCACGTCCTCGATCATACAATTCGATGGTGTTTGATGCTCTGTTGGTTTCCCGGAACGATATCTTAACGCCGTTTTCATTCACTTCGATCCACTGCTTATTGCCCAGCGGCACAAAATAGCTCTTGTCGTTCGCGTTGGCTTTTTGCCAAGCCCGATTGGTCTCCTGTGGAGATTGAGCATTTAAAATTGGGCCGGTGAACAAGTACACTGAAATAGCGGACAACGCCGCGATGTACCATGAACGGTAACCGCGGAGCGGACGGCGAAATAACGAGGAGAAAAGCTGTTTCATCGTAGCCTACTTGCCTTTGTTACGGAAAATAAAAACCATTAACGAATCGGATAACGAATATAGTGAACTACTGGCAAATTTCTCGCTAGCCACCGTTTCGTTAGCGGCTATGACGCTAGGGAGACTTCGTCGGTTATCATGATTGAAAGGCCTCCAGCATGCCAGAGTCTAAAACTCCGCCGCGTTCGCACCTTGCTCGCCTGTATCGCATGGATTGATGTTGCCTTCTCCATACCATACCAGAATTTGATCGGCACACGAAAAGATATTGATTTCGGAGCTCCATGGCCTGCCTGCCTGGACCTCCACACCGAACGCTTACGACAGAGACATCTCCGCCCTTTCGAGGAATGCCGAAGCCGATGGCTAATCGTTCTTCATAAGACTCTTTCATTATCGATTCCAACCCAATTTATCCCGGCACTTTTAGGCTTTGTGTTCGGTATTGAGGGCGGGATTGGGAGATTGTAGAAGCGCCCTTGTTGCTACGGAGGGGCCGTCTTCACGCGCGACTGCCCCGCATTCTGTTTCCAGGCGTTATTCATCACTTGGTAACACGCGGTTCTGGACGGCGTTGACCGAGTGGCATTCGATTTGTAAGGTTCTCCTTACAGCAGCCTTGCAGGTTGTACGCGAAACAGGAAGCGAGTCGACAGAGAGCCGCCAAGTTCCACAGCGCAGCGGCGGGACACGCCATGACGGAGATGGCAGCCTGAATACGTAAGAGCTGTTCAGCCGCAGCACTACGTAAGCTGGGAATATGGTTTTGGCTGGCCGGCCTGCGATAGCGTTTCTAATCTGGCCAGACGAGCCACAGGAGACATCAAAGAACCATAGAAGCGGGCGTCAGGCAAAACAATTCGAAATCACGCTGAGCCCGAATACCGAACACCAATCCTGAACCTCAAGAAGCTCCCCGGGTGACCCAACACCGTGGTGCTCGTCTAGCAAGTTGCAAAGATTGCTGAACCGGGTGTGCTGGGCGTGGCACGATAATTCGCTGCAATTTCGCAGTAGCTGACTACTGAGAAGCGTTCGCGAAAGTAACCCGCACGCCGAACATAGCGGTGACGCTAAGTACCTTCTCGGTAACGACTTAAGAAAAAGTGGGCGATACAGAACTCGAATCTGTGACCTCTGCCGTGTGAAGGCAGCGCTCTAACCAACTGAGCTAATCGCCCCTGATGTTCATCATCACATTTTTTTCCAGGAACCAATGCCCCGATTCCTGGTGCGACAATACTCTAGCGGATCGTTTCCGCTGATCAAAGAGCACATCGTAATGACTATTGAATGAACCTACAAGCTCCTCCGCTAGCCGCTTCCGGAAAGTCGGCAAAGCTGACTCTTTGCCCCTGAATTCATTGGATTATTGCTACCAACGAGGGGGTGTCGCAGCTAAAGCCGATCAGCAAAATTGACCAGGCCGACTGCACGATACGCGTCGCTCGACACTCGAGGTCTGGGACAGTTGAAAATTAAGGCTTAATTGTTTTTGATCTTCTGCGATTTTTAGAACCGATCCGAAAACCCGAAAGAACCGCGGCTAGCGCCAAAGCGGCTAATGGTTTTCGGATAGGTCCTTAGTGCGACCAATTTTTTTTCGTCGTCAAGGAAGTCGCTTTGAGTGTCAATATGAACGTCAAACATGCAAGGAAATCGTCAAGATACCCAAAGGATGTAATCAAGAAGTCAAGCGAGCAAATAGTCTGCTCAAAGCCAATCGGGAATGGACGGATTCGAAAATCGCCAAGGCACTCCACCCGGAGCCAGAAGCGAAAATCATCGCGATGAGACTGGGCGATCCACCGACTGGGTTCAGCAATTGGACGTTGCGTTTGTTACCGCACGGAGGCTGTGGAACCGGAGGTAGTCCCCGCAATCAGCTACCAACGCCTCGTCGCGTGCAACAAACGGGGGCTAGCGTCAAAACCGCTAACTGGTTCGCCTTTACTAAACCTCATTGCGGGTCCAGTTGGGGTCGGACAAACAGCCAGCCGCCAGGCGGTGGAGGCAAGGCAAAACTATTTGCCAAATCGAGCTGGCGTTGTTCGATCCAGACCACGGTTTCCGCATACATGCGTTTGTGTCCGATGACCAAGGCTTGTCGCGCCAACTGCTTGCCGGCGACTAAGTCTTGGCGAGCGACTGCGGCCAGCGCCAGGTTGTGCATGGCAGCGTGATTACCCGGATGTCTATCGACAACTTGCTGCCAAATCCGTTCGGCCCCTGCCCAATTCCCCTGCTCAGCCAACGCATTGCCGCGACGGATCTCGCGTGAACCTGGCAACACCCAAGGGTCAGCCAAAGGCGTCGATAGCTGTTTGATATGGGGTGATAATAATTCCCAGCTGCGGACCGCGATTCGCTCGGCCAACTCCTCGTCGTCCCCGGAAATCGTAAC
The DNA here is from genome assembly GCA_964535475.1 of uncultured Pirellulaceae bacterium. Taxonomy (GTDB): domain Bacteria; phylum Planctomycetota; class Planctomycetia; order Pirellulales; family Pirellulaceae; genus Laterigemmans. The sequence continues at coordinate 11,181 of CAZHTX010000087.1, read as the reverse complement.
CGGTAACCCGCCGAGGACTTGGTTGCGGCGGACGTCGAGCAATTTCCAGGAAACGGTTACGCGTTCGGTCGTCGCTGGAATGGGTGCGGTATCGGCGGCAGCGGCTGATTGCTGGGTGGCAAATGCGTTTTTCGCAGCGGTCGAGGATTCCTCTGCCCGATTCGTGTTGCCACGGCGGAGCTTTAGAATTTCGCCGAAGAGCAGATAGTCGATATCGTGTTGATGGGCGGCATGCAGCAGCGCCACATCGCTGGGCATCTGCTCGACAGCGGAGGCAAGTTGAATACTGGACTGAGTCTGCAGGGCTTGTTGCGTAATCAGCTGGACTTGTCGACTTGGCTCCCGCGGCGCGGAGTTCAGCAGCGCATGCTGGAGTTGGGAAGCCATGGGTTCCGGCCCCACGATTTCGGCGATCAACACTGATTTACCGGCTGTGCGATTAATTTCGGGCGGGACCCAAACGTGCAGGGGTGCCCTGGTGCTGCGGCAGCCCGAGCAGCATGCGAACAGCCAGCAGGGCAACAGCCAGCAGGGCAACAGCCAACAAACCAGTAATCGTCTAGACTGCAAGAATTCCATGTTGTGCTCGATAATAAAACCAGCTTCTTGACGTCAAGAGATCCCCTAGCCCTTGAGAGGGAACGTGAACACAGAGTCCCCCGTCGCCAGTTGGCGCAGCCCCCGCCTGTTGGATTGCCAAACCAGCGGTCTGGTCGTCATCGATATTCAGGATCGTTTGGTCGAGCAAATATCCGAGCGACGTCGTTTGATCTGGAACGCCTCGCGGCTGTTGCGAGCCGCGAAGCTGTTAGAAGTGCCCGTGATCTGCAGCGAACAATATCCTGCGAAACTAGGCGATACCGTCGAGCCGTTATTGCAGTACCTGCCGGATCGCCACGAAAAGCGTGATTTCAGCGCGGCCGTTTTGACCGCCGAGTTTCAGGCCTGGGCGGCTGCCGAACACGCCCAGTTGGTCTTGGTGGGGATTGAAACCCACGTTTGCCTGCTTCAATCCGCACTCGATTTAACCGCGGCCGGGTTTGACGTCTTTGTGGTCGTCGATGCCATTGGCGCTCGCAATCGAGAGGACCACGCAGTGGCGATTGATCGTATGCGCGACGAAGGTATAACTTTGACCACCACGGAGAGCGTGATGTTTGAATGGTGCCGCACGTCGCTGCATCCCAACTTTAAGGCGATCAGCCAATTGGTCCAAGAGAGCCCCGGCGAAATCGGTCCAGGAATTGGCTTTGGTGGAATCGGCTTTGCGACCGAGCGGCGACCACGCGGAGGAGGCTGAATTCCCCTTTGGCTTTGATACACTGGTCGAATAATGCCCGCTGGCTATCCTGGCGTGGCGAATCGTGTTTAGAATAGATGGCAGAGGTGTTTAAGGCACTCATGGGGAAGCTGGCAATCTGCAGGTACTTCCGCGTGTGCTTTTGCCATTAATTTTGCCAGCACGTTTTCGATTGTGCCACTTTCCTCCGCCGTGGCCTCGCGGTCCTCCCAATTTCCTTCCATTGATTATTTTCGCCTGGGAATCATGACGATGAACGCATCTTTTGACGAGCGGGGCTCCGCTACCCGAGAGGACCGGCGGCAGTTTGCCAAGTGCTGGAGCCTCGCGGTGTTGCCGCTATTTTTTCTCAGCCCCGTTTATGGAGCTGAGCAGGCGGCCCCGGCGACCGAAACGCCAGCGGCAAAAATTTTGTTTATCGCTGGCAACCCCAGCCACGGTTACGGATCGCACGAGCACTATGCCGGTTGTCGCATCTTGGCCGATTTGATTTCCTCGGCCAATTTGGGAGTCGAAACTCAGGTCGTGCGTGGATGGCCCAGCGACGCGGGGCTGTTAGAGCAAGCTGACACCATCGTGATTTACTCCGATGGCGGTGGCGGGCATTTGGCGATTCCCCACTTTGATCAACTGAAAAAGTTAATGGATGCCGGCAAAGGTTTAGTCTGTTTGCATTATGCCGTGGAGGTCCCCAAGGGTGAAATTGGCGACCGCTTTATCAAGTGGCTGGGTGGGTATTTCGAAACGCATTGGTCGGTAAATCCACACTGGGTGGCAAACTTTGACTCGTTGCCAAACAGCCCCATCTCGCAAGGTGTGCAGCCTTTTGCAGCCAATGACGAGTGGTATTTCCACATGCGATTTCCCGAGGACATGGCCGGGGTGACACCGATCCTGCAAGCGATTCCGCCGGAGTCGACGATGCGCCGGCCCGATGGCCCGCACAGCGGAAATCCAGTGGTCCGTCGCAAGGTTGCCGAGCAGCAGCCGCAAGTCGTGGCGTGGGCGTTCGAGCGTCCTCAAGGCGGGCGATCATTCGGGTTTACTGGCGGCCACTATCACTGGAACTGGGGACGCCAGGAGATGCAGCGTTTAGTTGGCAACGCAATTCTCTGGACCGCCGGAGTGGAAGTTCCCGAGGGAGGAGTCAAAGCAAATCCGCTGGGCGTTTCTCGCCTGCGTGAGAACCAGGACTATCAACCACCCGGACAGTTCAATCCTGAAAAGGTTGCCGATGAATTCAAACTCGGCAGTGTGCCGATTCGGCCCGCCGGTGAAAGTACCGCGGCTGCTGAAAAAGCCGATCAAGCACAATCGGGCAAGCGGCTTTTTCAATCACCTGTGATCACGTCCAAGACTCCCGGCCATGCCGTCGAAATCGAAGTTTCGCTCGCGGGGGCTAAAGAGCTGTTTTTGATCGTCAATGATGCGGGAGATGGTTTCGCTTGTGATTGGGCCAACTGGCTTGATCCCGTCTTAGTTGGTCCCAGCGGGACGCTTTCGCTGATGGATTTGGATTGGCAGCAAGCTACATCGCAGTGGGGGCAAGTTCGCAAGGGAAAGAATGCTGGCGGGCAGGAGCTGTCCGTTGCCGGTGAAAAAAAAACGACTGGCATTGGTGCGCACGCCAACAGCGTGATTCATTTTAAAATACCTGAAGGTTATGGGAACACTTTCAAAGCAACCGGGGCACTCGATACCGGCGGCACCCAACAGAATAACGGGGCCTCCAGCAGCGTCAAATTTCTCGTCTATGCCGATGCGGTTCCCGCTGATGTCAACTCGGGATCGTCAACCGATAACCCAGCTCGGTTGGCTGAGAATGCCTTGGCCGGTTTGGAGTGGCCCGCAGATCTCGACGTCACCCTAGCGGCCAGCGAACCTGCCCTCCGCAGCTTGACCAATCTTGACATTGACGATCGCGGTCGAATTTGGGTGATCGATGTCGTCAACTATCGTGGCAACAATGGTCGTCGTCCCGAAGGCGATCGCATCTTGATTTTAGAAGATACGAATCAAGATGGTGTCGCTGATGAGATGACCGTTTTCTACCAAGGGCGTGACATCGATTCGGCGATGGGGTTATGCGTGTTGGGCAACGAGGTAATCGTTTCGGCGGCACCTTATATTTGGCGGTTTACCGACGAAGACGGTGATGATCGGGCAGATAAGAAAGTTGCCATGTTTACCGACACCGGCGTGCCCCAGCATGACCATAGCAACCACTCATTTCTGTTTGGACCTGACGGCAAGTTGTATTGGAACGTCGGCAACACCGGGAAAGCGGTGAAAGACGCGAATGGCCAAGTTGTTGTCGATATTCACGGCAGACCCATTATTGATAATGGCCAACCGTTTTTCGGTGGTATGCCATTCCGTTGTGATTTATCCGGCGACAACATGGAAGTTTTGGCTCATAACTTTCGCAATAATTGGGAGACAACCGTCGATTCGTTTGGCACGCTATGGCAAAGCGATAATGATGATGATGGAAATCGTGGTGTGCGGATCAATTTCGTGATGGAGCATGGGAATTATGGTTATCGCGACACAATTGACGGCAGTGGTTGGGGGGCGGAACGCATTGGTTGGGAAGCTGAAATCCCCTTGCGTCACTGGCATTTGAACGATCCTGGCGTGGTGCCAAACTTGTTGCAAACCGGTGCCGGATCGCCAACGGGGATCACCGTTTATGAGGGACGTTTGTTACCGGAGAGGTTTTGGGATCAAATGATCCATTGTGATGCGGGTCCCAACGTGGTCCGCAGCTACCCCGTCAAACCCGATGGAGCGGGCTATAGTGCTGAAACCTTGCCCCTGTTAACGGGAACTGAGGATAAGTGGTTTCGTCCCGCGGATGTTTGCGTCGCCCCCGACGGGTCGCTATTTGTTACCGACTGGTACGACCCGGGCGTCGGTGGACACAGGCAAGAAGATCTCGAGCGGGGCCGACTGTTTCGTATCGCGCCACCCGGCAGCAAGTATGTGATTCCCAAATTTGATTACAGCACAGCCGAGGGTGCCGCCGCCGCGCTCACCAATCCAAATCATGCAGTCCGCTATCGAGCTTGGACGGCTTTGCATGCGATGGGCGTCGAAGCGGAAAAAGCATTACTCAAATTGTGGTCTGATGAGAATCCTCGGATTCGTGCTCGCGCGCTTTGGTTGCTCGGGAAAATTCCCGGTCGCGAGCAACATTACGTCGACTTGGCATTGCAAGATAGCGATAGTGACATTCGCGTAACGGCTATCCGGCTGGCGCGGCAGAATGGCGTTTCCTTGGCGGACGTCGTGGCTCGGGTCACGAAAGATCCCTCCGCCGCCGTGCTGCGTGAGGCGGCTGTCGCGCTTCGTTTCTGCGAGGCGCCCCAAGTCCCCGAGTTGTGGGCGCAGTTGGCAAATCGTTACCAGGTCGGCGACCGCTGGTATTTGGAAGCTTTGGGGATCGGCTCGGAAGCCCACCCCGCAGCTTGTTTCACTGCTTGGCTGAAGACGGTCGGGGGTGACTGGGAAAATTCAGCAGCGGCAACCGACTTGGTGTGGCGGGTAAGAGCCGATCAAGCGGCGGAGAAAATGGGACAATTGCTGAGCAATCCCCAGCTGCCACTAGAAGCCACCGATCGCTATTTTCGTTCGCTGGAGTTTCACACCGCCGAAGCTCGGGCTGCGGCATTGCGGCCCGTGGTGTTACGTCTCGCCCAGCAGCCGGCTAGCGAGCGGAACGACGCTGTGATCGTGCGATCATTGGAACGCATCGAGCAATTCGACTGGCGAGCCAACGCGGCGATTTCGGCAGCTGTCGAGCGACATATTGAGCGGGCCGCCGGGACGCCAGCCTATTTGGCTTTGGTGAAGTTTTTCCGCCCCGCCAACGCGGCACCGCAGCTGTTGGCTTTGGCACTTGCCAACAGCGAAAATTCCAGCGGCGTGGAGGCCACGCGATTATTGCTACAACTCGATGCGGGACGGGAGCTGGTCGTTGCCGAATTGGCTAAAGATGAAACGGCTCCCGCCATGGCGAGCCTGTTAGGGCTGCTTGGTAATCAACAGGCGGTTCGTTTGGTGACGCCGCTCGTGCAGGCGACTGAGCGTCCGTACGCCGTGCGTGCTGCCGCCACCCGCACGATGGCCGGGAATAATTTCGGCGCCGACGCGCTGCTCAATTTGGTCGCGAAGAAATCACTGCCGGGCGACGCCAAACTGCTGGCAGCCGGCCTGCTCAGCCGATCTCAGGACGCGGCAATTCGCCAGCGAGCGGCTGAGCTGCTCCCCTTGCCGACGCAGGCCGATCTCAAGCCCTTGCCAGCGGTTGACCAATTGGCAGCCATGCGCGGCGACGTGGCACGCGGTCGCCAACTATTTCGCGAAAAAGCGACCTGCGCAAATTGTCATATCGTGGATAAATTTGGCAAGCAAGTGGGGCCCGACCTCAGCGAGATTGGCGACAAGCTGTCGCGCGAAGCAATGTTTATCTCGATCCTCGATCCCAGCGCCGGAATCAGCCACAACTATGAGAATTACATTTGTTTGCTGGTCTCCGGGCAAGTGATCGCGGGGGTAAAAGTCAGCGAAACCGAAGATAAGCTGATTTTAAGGACCGCCGAAGCGATTGATCGAGAAATTTCCAAGCAGGAAATCGATGAACTGAAACTGAGTGAAAAATCGATTATGCCGGAAAACTTGCACCACGCCTTCGACCAGCAAGGACTCGTCGACATCGTCGAATATATGACCACCTTGCGAAAAGCGGCCAATTGAAGGGAACGGGCAACAGGGCTAAACTCTCTTCCGTGAATCGGTTTGGCCGTCGACACGCGTTGGCGGCCAAGTTGGGTTCTCGAGTGTAACGCCCATCATCTCGTTCCCTCTACGCTTCCCGCAAACGCATGGCTCCACCTCGCAACATGATCGTCGCCCAGAGCGGCGGTCCCAGTCCGGTCATTAATAATACACTCCGCGGGATTGTCGAGACCGCTCGGCAAATGTCTGAGGTCGGCACTGTCTACGGTGCTCGGCATGGGATCGAAGGGGTGCTCAAGGAAGAGTTGATCGACCTTTCGGCTCAACCCGCCGAAGAAATCGCCCTGCTCCGCTATACGCCGGCCGCCGGGTCGATTGGAACCTGTCGCTATAAATTGAAGGCCGGCCAAGACGAGGATTTCGAGCGGGTTTTGGCCGTGCTCAAAGCGCATGACATCGGCTATTTCTGCTACATCGGCGGGAATGATTCGATGGATACCGCCAACAAGATCGCCGAGCTGGCGCAATCTCGAGGGCTCGACGTGGTTGGCATCGGCGGTCCCAAGACGATCGACAACGACGTTGGCGATAGCGAATTTAAGCTGATTGACCACACGCCAGGCTATGCCAGCACGGCCAAGTACTGGATGCATGCCGTTCAGTATGCGAATGAGGAAAACAACGGCTCCTGCCCGGCCGACCCGGTGCTGGTCCTGCAAGCCATGGGACGACGGATTGGCTTTATTCCCGCCGCCGCGCGGTTGGCCGACCCTTCCCGCGAGATGCCGCTGCAGATTTATTTGGCGGAGAGTCCTTGCACGATCGAAGAGATGACCGACAACGTGAATGATCAATTGCGGCGCGACGGACGCTGCATCGTTGTCGTCAGCGAAGGTTTTGACGTCGGCTCCCTCGGCGAAGTCCGCGATTCATTTGGGCACGTCAGTTTTAGCAGCAGTCAAATGACGGTGGCTCAAAAGGTTGTCAACCATCTGAACCAAGCCGGTTTGGCCGCCAAAGGCGCGGCGCGGGCCAACGTGCCCGGAACAGACCAGCGTCACTCGATGGCTTATGCCTCGACGATCGATTTGGACGAAGCTTATCATGCTGGCGAGATGTGTGCCCAACTGGCCGCTTCGCACACCTCGGGTTACATGGCCACGATTTTGCGGAATGACAGTCCGATCTACAGCGTCCGCTACGACAAAGTGCCACTGTCGGAGGTCGCCAACAGCGAACGAACTTTCCCCAAGCATTGGATCGCGCCGAGTGGCAATGATGTGACCGATGATTTCGTCCGTTACGCCATGCCGTTGGTTGGCGAAGAAATGGTATCACTGCCAATGATTGGCGGTCGCCAACGCATGACGCGGTTGGAACCGATTCATGCCAGTCAAAAGCTGCCCGCTTATGTGCCCCAAGCAGACCGCTGATGCGATGCGTCTTACACTTCGCTGCTTGTCCTGACCAACTCCGTTAACTTTTGCGAAAATGTTATGTACGAAATTACTCCGCGGCATCAATTCTTTGTCGGTATTGATTCGGATGGCTGTGTGTTCGATACGATGGAGCTAAAGCACAAAGAGTGCTTTATCCCCAACATTATCAACTATTACGAACTGCAGGCGATCAGCAAGTATGCCCGTGAGGCTGCCGAGTTCGTCAACTTGTACAGCAAAAGCCGTGGCATCAATCGTTTTCCCGCCCTGGTCGAAACGCTGCAGTGGTTGCAACGCCGTCCCGAAGTGAAAGCCCGCGGTGTGGAGGTGGAGATTCCTCAGTCGTTGATCGATTGGGTCAACACGGAGACAAAACTGGGCAACCCCGCCTTGGAGCAAAAAGTGGCCGAGACCGGAGACGCCGATCTGGCCGCGGCGCTGAAGTGGTCCGTCGCCGTCAACGACACCGTGTCGGCGATCGTACGGGGCGTACCTCCCTTTCCTATGGTCCGCGAGTCGCTGGCCAAGATGGTTGAGCAAGCTGATTTGTTGGTCTGCTCGGCAACACCGAACGAAGCGCTCGAGGCGGAATGGAAAGAGCATGATCTGCAAAAATTTGTGGTCGCTATCTGCGGCCAGGAAGCTGGCAACAAGAAAGAAACGCTCTCCAACGCCAGCAAGTATGACCCCGATAAGTCACTGATGATCGGTGACGCACCGGGCGACTACAATGCGGCCAAAGCAAATCAGACTCTCTTCTATCCGATTAACCCGGGTGCCGAGGAAGCCAGCTGGCAACGCTTCCACGACGAAGCGATCGATAAATTCTTCGCCGGTACGTTTGCCGGTGACTATCAACAACAATTGCTTGACGAATTTGCCAGCTATTTGCCCGAGCAGCCGAGCTTCAAAGTCGACTGAGCTGCTCGCGTTTCCCCCCTCACAATATCTTTATCTCTGGGAATAAATTGTCATGAGTGACTCCTGTGATTTCGGTCTCATCGGCTTGGCCGTGATGGGCGAAAACTTGGCACTGAACGTTGAGAGTCGTGGTTACAAAGTGGCGGTTTACAACCGCACGACTGAAAAGGTCGACGAATTGCTCGCCGGTCGCGCTAAAGACAAAGCATTCGTTGGCTGTCACACGATCGAAGCATTTGTCAAAGCGGTAAAACGACCTCGCAAGTTGATGTTGTTGGTGAAAGCGGGACCAGCGGTCGACGCGATTATCAGCAGCTTACTGCCGTTGCTTGAGCCTGGTGATATTATCATCGATGGGGGTAACACGCATTATCTCGATACCGAACGACGCACGAAGCAGGTTGAAGAGGCCGGTTTCTTGTTTGTTGGCGCCGGAGTTAGCGGTGGCGAAGAGGGGGCTCTCAAGGGGCCCAGCTTGATGCCGGGCGGTTCGGCGGACGCTTGGCCGCATATCAAGGAAATGTTTCAAGCGATCGCGGCAAAAGTGGGCCCCAACGAAGACATTCCCTGCTGTGAATGGGTGGGCCCCCGCGGTGCCGGTCACTATGTAAAGATGGTGCACAACGGGATCGAGTATGGGGATATGCAGTTGATCTGCGAGGCCTACCATCTGCTCAAGGACGTTGGGGGACTCAGCAACGATGAACTGTATGACGTTTTCGCGCAGTGGAATCAGGGTGATCTGGAAAGCTATCTGATTGAAATCACGCGAGATATTTTCAGCGCCAAAGATGATCTCGGCGGTGATGGCTATTTGGTTGACCAAATCTTGGACGTCGCCGGAGCCAAGGGAACTGGTAAATGGATGAGCCAGTTGGCGCTTGATTTGGGGGTTCCCAGCACGCTCGTGACCACCGCCGTGTTCGCTCGTGGGCTTTCCGCGCAAAAAGAGGCTCGCGTTCGCGCCGCCGAGGTGCTCGACGGTCCCAAAGCCGATGAGAACGTCAAGTTCCGTGCCGTTACCGAGCAATTGGTCGGAGATCGTCAAGCGTTTGTCGATGCCGTGCGACACGCGTTGTACGCATCCAAGGTAGTCAGTTATGCCCAGGGATTCGTGCAGTTACAAGCTGCTTCAGCCGAGCATGATTGGGGGCTCGATTATGGTCAGTGCGCGTTGTTGTGGCGTGGTGGCTGTATCATTCGCGCCCGCTTTTTGGACCGCATCAAAGAAGCTTTTGACAAGGAGCCGAACTTGGAGAATTTGCTGCTCGACACCTTCTTTGAAGATGCTATCGAGCAGGCCCAGGAAGCTTGGCGTGCCGTTGTCGCCACCGCGACGATCCTGGGAGTGCCGGTGCCCGCGTTTAGCACCGCGCTAAATTACTATGATGGTTATCGCTTGGCTCGGCTGCCCGCTAATTTGTTGCAAGCTCAGCGTGATTACTTTGGTGCCCATACTTATCAGCGAGTCGATCGTGAAGGTACCTTCCACAGCGAATGGCTCGATTTGAGAAAACAGCCCCATGCCTGATACGGCAAGCTATTTAGAGTCACTTTTTTCGCTCAGCGGCCAAACCGTGGTCGTTGTCGGCGGCGCTGGTGTGCTCGGTTCGACTTTTTGCCATGGTTTGGCCTCCGCCGGTGCGCACGTCGTGATCGCTGGGCGGGATGAAGATCGTGGCAACGCACTCGTTGCGGCCTTACAGGCTGCGGAGTTGTCCGCATCGG
>CAZHTX010000087.1:0-1043 GCA_964535475.1 uncultured Pirellulaceae bacterium | reverse complement strand
TGATGTGTCCAGTCCTGACTCGATGCACGCTCTCGCTCGCGATGTCACGGCCCATCATGGCAAAGTCGACATCTTGATCAACGCTGCTGGAATTAATGATGGCACTCCTTATGAGGAACTTACGCTGGCGGCTTGGGAGCGGGTGTTGACGGTAAATCTCACCGGCACTCACTTAGGCTGTCAAGCGTTTGCGCCGCTGATGGCCGCCCAGCAGGCGGGAGGTTCGATTTTGAATATCGGCTCGGTGACCGCTCATTTGCCGCTGTCTCGCGTATTTGCTTACTCTGCTTCGAAAGCCGCCGTGATCAATTTGACGAAAAATCTAGCACGCGAGTATGCGACTCGGAATGTTCGCGTCAACGCGCTTTGTCCCGGTTTCTTACCTGCAGAGCAGAATCGAAAATTATTAGACGCGGAGCGAACCGCCAGCATTATCAATGGCACCCCAATGCAACGATTCGGTAAGCCCGAGGAGTTGATTGGCACGGTGCTGTTGCTGCTGAGTCGGGCGGCAGCATCTTATATTACGGGAAGTGTTTTCTATGTGGATGGCGGATTCACCGCGATGCGGTTTTAAGGGTTGACGCCAATGTCCACAGTTAGAATTATCACCGGCTCGCGATTGCACTTTGGTTTGCTGGATACCCGTGTGCCTTTTGGGGGCGTGGGGATCATGATCGATCAACCGCGGACCGTGGTGCGCGTGACTTCCGCGAATTTACCTCCCGCCGCCGATTCGCCCGGTCCGGAAATAGCCGCCGATGACGACGTTGGCGGGCGTGTTCGACAAGTTTTGCAACGCTTTTGCGAGCACGCCGGTTCGCGAGAAATGTTAGCCACTCGCATCTCCGTCGATGAACGGCCTCACTCGCACACGGGCTTGGGAACCGGGACTCAGTTGGCGTTGGCGGTCGCCGAAGGGCTTGCCACGCTCTACGGCGTAAAGCTTGATGAAGATATTCTGGCGACGCAAATCGCTGGGCGAGGGCAACGCTCCGCCGTCGGTGTCCACGGGTATTGGCGGGGAGGCCTAGTGTACGAAG
>CAZHTX010000086.1:3465-15127 GCA_964535475.1 uncultured Pirellulaceae bacterium | reverse complement strand
AGGCGACGTGGCGATGCTGATGGACCACCCCCAAGTCATGAAGACCTACGAGACGGGGACCACCACCAAGGGCCAGCACTACCTGATCTCGGAGTTCATCGAAGGGCCTGGTCTGCAGCAATTGGTGCAGAAGAAGGACGAAAAATCGCTCCATGGTCGGCGTTTGCTGTTGGTTCGCCAGATGGCCGAAGCAATTGCCTACGTGCATCAGAAAGGCTTTATCCACAGGGACGTCTGCCCACGGAACTTTATTTGTTTCGAGGACATTAGCGGGTTAAAGCTGATCGACTTCGGCTTGACCGTGCCCGCCACCAAGGAGTTCATGCAGCCGGGCAATCGCACCGGCACGCCACTTTTCATGGCCCCGGAAATCGTTCGCCGCCGAGTCACCGATCAACGGGTGGATGTGTTTGCCTTTGGCGTTACGGCCTACAACGTGTTCGCTTTCGATTTTCCTTGGCCTTCGGCCGACACCAGCGGGCGAGCGGCCCTGCATCACGACACGGCTCCGCCGGTCAGTCTGCTTAATTTTTGTCCTGATTTGAACCCAACGTTGGCGCGAGCCATAATGGGATGTATGGAAGCCGACTTATCGAAACGGACCGTATCCATGACTCGCTTTCTCAGTCAAATTGAGCGAATTGACTCGGAATTTGCCGAGTAAGCGGGAAGGTAGCCGCGTTGGCTGCGACCATTGTGCCGATCTTAGTGGTTGTGTGGGTTGCACCCGTTGGGGTGGCGTGGGTGTCTGGATTGTCCCCCTAGTTTCGGCAAAATGCCGAAATTAACCGAATTCGTTGACATTGAATTTGCTCGGTAATTATATTTCAGAAGTGCGGACTTGCGGCCGCGATGTTTTCCCCGCTTTTCAATTCGAAACGGGGGATGCGAATATTGGTCGTGAGACTCCGCGAGAGATCGTGGCTGTCCCCTTGTTGATTGCGCCCTTTTTTGACGCGACGTGGGCAGTAGACAGAGCCGGAAACTTCATTCCTTCGAGCCATAGCCGATGACCTTCCTCGGAAAAATCTTCTCAGTCATCATTGCCTTGCTGGCGTTGACCTTCATGGTCTTGGCCCTCGCGGCCAATGCATCGCACCGTAACTGGCGTGACTTGGTGATGGACGAAAATAACGGCCTGCTGAAAAAGGTCGCCAACATCGAAGAGACCAACGAGCAGTTGGCCACTTCACGGATGCGTGCGGAGGCCGATCTCTCGAGAGAGCAAGCGGCACGCCGAACTGCCTTAGCCGCGCTGCAAACGCAGTTCAGCAGCTTCCAGCAACAACTGCAGACTGCCGAAGCAACCGTGCAGTCGCTGCAGGCTCAGAATAACGAGTTGGCGCAAGCCGACCGCAGTCGGGCCGAGCAATTAGCCAGGCTGACCGAAGCCAACAAATCGCTGGAAGAGACGATCATTTCTGAGCGTGCGGATCGCGATCAGTTATTCGCCCGCTCGCTGGTTTTGACCGACCAGTACAATCAGGCCCTCGGTTTGCTCGACACCCTGAACAAGGTCAATCAGACTTTGGTGGCGGACGTTTCTCGTTACAAAGAAGTCTTGGATGCCCGCGGGATTAATGCCAAGGACCCGATCGATGGTGCTCCTCCCGAGCGGAATGGCGTCGTCGTTAAGGTCAATCGCCCCAGCAAACTGGTCGAAGTGTCCATTGGGTACGACGAAGGTTTACGAGATGGTCATACTTTGCGGGTAACTCGCGGTGGCCGTTATTTGGGCAAATTGTTGGTCCGTTACACCGAGCCTGATACCGCAGTGGCGGAGATTCTCGAGGATTACCTCGAAGGTCCGATTCAAAAAGACGATCGCGTCGACACCATCATCGAGTAAATTTATGAATTCCGTTCAAAATCAAAAGCAAGGATTCAGTATCTACACGGTGCTCTTGCTGCTTAGCATGATTTTCATGCTGATCGCGGTCATCGCCATGTACGTGGAACTGGGTCGCTATTCTCCCGACTACTGGGATATTAACACGGGGCGAGTCGGTGGCATGGTTGTGATGAATCTGCCGCTGATCTCAAATTGATAGCTCTCAAATTGACAGCTTTCGCCAATCCTCTACAATCGTGAAGCATTGAAATGCGTTGCCGGTCCGACAGTTAGTCTGCCGCTGCTGCATTTGGCTGAACAAACTTGACCCCGAGGATTTTAATATGGCTGGCAACGTCAAAGAATTTACTGATTCCAATTTTGAAACCGAAGTCTTACAAGCCGGAGAGCCGGTCTTGGTTGATTTTTGGGCACCGTGGTGTGGCCCTTGCCGTCAAATCGCACCGATGATTGACGAACTGGCTGGTGAAAATCCCGACGTGAAGATCGGCAAAGTCAACATCGACGATAATCCGATGGCCGCCACCAAGTACGGGGTCAGTAGCATTCCGACTCTGTTGGTCTTCAAGGGCGGCGAAGTCTCCGAGAGCTTTGTGGGAGTTCGCCCCAAGGCCCAACTGCAAGACGCGTTAGATTCGGCCAAAGGCTAAAGCGGAAAATAGGTGTACCGCTTCGGTTTCGGTCCGCAGTTCTTTCAGACGCGGTTCTTGAGCCGTCAGGTAGAGAAAAACTTCCGCCGGGGTAAATGATCCCGACGGAAGGTTTGTAACTTGCGGGGAAACGCGGATTTGCGGGGAAACGCTATAGAAGTCACGCGTTAACTGCTGTTGAACACTCTCCGGCTAGGCTGCTGCACGCGCGTGGCGGTTGCAGAAGTCGCCGATCGCCTCCACGACCTGTACTTGCTCTTCCGCTCGCAATTCCGGGAAGATAGGCAAGTTGAGAATTTCTTGCGCGGCTCTTTCGGTCTCGGGCAGTGACGCTTTTGTCCAGCCCAGATCCTTGAAACAGACTTGCCGGTGCATGGGAATCGGATAATAGATTTCAGACCCGATGTTTTGGCTGGACAAATACTCTCGCAGAGCGTCGCGGCGGTTTTGGGGCACGCGAATCGAGTATTGGTTCCAGACGTGATACGCGTGGGGGTCGACGACCGGGAGTGCCACGTGTTCATCTAAGCCGGCGGCGGTGAACAATTCCGTATAGCGAGCCGCATTTGCTTGCCGGGCGGAGACGCTCTCGGGCAGATGCTGGAACTTGACCTTCAAGACAGCGGCTTGAAAGGTATCGAGCCGACTGTTGATCCCGATCACGCTGTGGTGATAGCGGGGGCTCATGCCGTGCGCGGCCAGCAGACGTAACCGCTGAGCCAAGTGGGCATCATTGGTCGTGATCATGCCGCCATCGCCCATCCCGCCCAAGTTTTTGGTGGGATAGAAGCTGAAGCAGCCGATTTGTCCCCAGCTGCCAGCCGGTCGACTGTGATAGGCGGCACCAATCGCCTGAGCGGCATCTTCCACGACAGCGACACCTTGATTAGCAGCCAATCGACAGATGGCATCAATCTGCGCGCATTGCCCGAACAAGTGTACCGGAATAATGGCGCGTGTTTTGCTGGACATCGCTGCTTCGACCGCAGCCACGTCGAGATTAAACGTCTCGGGGCAGATGTCGGCGAACACGGGGGTTGCCCCCAGCCGAGTCACGCAGCTGACCGTGGCGAAGAAAGTAAAGCTGGGAACGATGACCTCGTCCCCCGGCCCGATGTCCAACGCCATCAAAGCCAGCAGCAGCGCGTCGCTCCCCGAGGCGCAACCGATGGCGTGGTCCACTTGGGTTAGTTCAGCGACTTCCTGCTCGAGTTCACCGACTTGGGGACCGAATAGGAAACGGCCGCTGTCAACGACTTCGGCAAGCGCCGCGAGAAATTCCTCGCGAAGCGGTGCATTGCCGCGAGAAACATCCAGGAGTGGAACTCCGGCAGGGGAACCCGACATAACGCAAGCCTTCCTTGGCTGTGGTATTCGAAAACGATTTCTGAGCGATTAAGAGCTCTTGCCAAGCGTAATATCGAGCGTTGGATGCGGTCAAGATCAGTCGATTTTGGGGAGCTGGCTGGCAGATTCCCTTTCCGGCGAACAGGCGCTCGCTCGACCGAGGCCTGCGAGCCGCTTATGATAAATGCGTATTTTCGCGGGATAGCCGCTAACTTGTTTCCTAAACACATTTGATTTCCCATGGCTTCACGAACTCGATACATGGTGCTTGAGGGTGCTGATCACTGCGCGGCAGGGACGATATGCCGCATCTCGAACGTTTCCGCAACGCTCCAGGCTTGCTTGTTCGCGGTTTGTATCGGCGGCCTAATGACCGCTTCCGCAATCGCTCAAGATGCTCCACCGGAGAGTAAGCCGCAAACTTCTGCGGCCGCAGAAGCTGCCACTACCGTGGCGGCAAAAGTCTTGACTGCCGAGCAAATTCCGGCGGACGTGCGGGCCGCAGTGGAGCCGTTATTTGGCCGTATTGAAAACGCGGAGCGGATTCGGGCCACCGTCAAAATGAACGTGGTGACCTCAATTGGCGAAGAGGTGTTGGGACGCAATCAGGGGTTGTTCCAAGTTGCCAGCCAAATCCCCAACCTGCTAGCCCTATCGGCCAAGTTTGACAGCGACGCAGTGCGGTTGATCTCGACCGGCGACTCATTGTTTATCGAACTTTCCGGCACCGAGTACGTGGAGACCGATGCTCCAGCAACGCTGAACGCTTTTGTGGCGTCGATGCCGCTGCAATTGGGGCCCCAACCCGAACCGATGTTGCTGTTGTCGGTCGCCGGAATGAAGCCAGCCGATTTGTTGCTCAATGGTCTCGCGGAGGTCGCGGTCACAGCAGGCCCGGTGGTGGAAGACGCGGCGACAAAACTAGTGAAAGCTCGCCGTCCCGAGGGCATTCAGTGGGAGCTGCAGTTTACCGAGGGGGCCGACCCGCGGCCCCTGCAATTGTCGATTGACATTACCGAAATGATTACCCGAGCGAACAATTTAGAGGTTCCGGAGGGTTATAGTTTCAAGGTGATGTATACGTTTGAGCGTTGGGACGCCGACGGTCCGCTGGCAGCCGAACTGTTTACCTTCACCCCGCCGGAGGAGGCTGTCCGCTACGAGTCGATCGCCGCTTATTTGGAAGCCAAGAGTGCCAGCCAGGAGCATCCTTTACTCGGCAAACCGGCACCAACTTTTACCGCCCCTTCGTTGGCTGCCGACCCCGTGGAGTTTACCGGCCAATCGGGAGATGTGATCGTGTTGGATTTTTGGGCGACCTGGTGTGGACCGTGTGTTGTTGCCCTGCCGGAGATTGCCAAGTTGGCCGATGAACTTTCAGACAAGAAAGTCCGCTTTTACGCGATCAGCGTCAGTGAAGAGAAGGAGGCTGTGCAGAACTTTATCGAGGAGAAAGGCTTAGAAGACCTCCAGGTGCTGCTCGATCCGGGAGGGGAATTGGCGAGCGCCTTTGCCGCCTCCGCGATTCCGCAGACTGTGTTGATCGGTCAGGACGGCCGGGTGGAAGCGGTGCATGTTGGCTTTGACCCCGATAATTCGATTAAGATATTGCGACAAGAGATTGAAACGCTGCTAGCCGGTCGCAGGCTCCATCAGGCGGAGGAGGTTGAGTCCGACGCCGCGTCTGAGCCAGAGGCGGCACCAGCATCCACCGCTGAGAAGCAAAAAACGGATAACTGATGGGCAAACGTATGGGACTTGCGGCGTCAGCCGAGTACTGCCGCCGCTTTGGCTTGGCTTTTCGTGCTGGCGTCGACATTGTTTCGCTGTGTCGTTCCGAAGCTAAGCATGGCAAGGAATTGCAGAAACTGATCATGGCCCGCGTTGCCGACGGGGTTGCCAACGGCTCCCCGTTGGCCGAATCGATGGTGGCGGCGGATCCCAAGTTCTTTCCCACCCTGATGGTTTCAATGGTTCGGCTGGGCGAACAGACGGGGCGTCTCGAGCGGACAATGCTGCAGCTTGCCGAGCACTATCGGCATCGATTAGAGGTGCGGCGGATGTTCTTTTCGGCGATCGCTTGGCCGATGATTCAAATGTTTGCGGCGATCATGATTCTGGGGCTGTTGATTTGGATTATTGGATTTTTGCCGTCGGCACCTGGTCGGGAGGCATTTGACCCACTGGGCTTTGGGCTGCGAGGCTCGAAGGGGGTGGCGATTTTCTTTTTTTATGTTTCGGTGATTGCCGGTTGGTTAGCGCTGATCTTCTACGCTGGCAAAAACAATTGGTTTAACTTGCACGCCCTGGTGCCGCTCACCTTTATGATTCCCAAGGTGGGGCCCGCCTTACAGACAATCACGTTAGCCAGATTTACTTGGACCCTCTCGATGTCGCTCGATGCTGGCCTCGATCCCTTTCGGGCCATTGCCTTGTCGATGGACAGCACCGGCAGCGAGCATTATCGATCTGAAACAAAGACCGCTGAGAACGCCATCCGTAAAGGAGATTCGTTAA
Organism: uncultured Pirellulaceae bacterium; assembly: GCA_964535475.1. Classification (GTDB taxonomy): domain Bacteria; phylum Planctomycetota; class Planctomycetia; order Pirellulales; family Pirellulaceae; genus Laterigemmans. Next base: position 8,761 of record CAZHTX010000086.1, on the reverse strand, counting down.
CCGGCGCGTTGGCCAGCACCCAAGTCTTCCCCAGCGATTTTCTCAACGCCATGGAAGTGGCCGAACTATCGGGGACTACCTCAGAATCACTGGGGCATTTAGCCGAGGAATATGATACAAAAGCAAAAATGGCGATTCGCACGCTGGCAGGTGTTGCCTCCGGTGTCATTTGGCTTTGTGTCGTGATCGCGTTAGTGTTCATCATTCTCAAGATGGCGATGCAGGTTTTTGGCGTCTACAGTGATGCCATGAGCATGTGAGTTAAACGCGTCTCGGGTAAGCTCGGTTGGTACTGGCCGACTATTCTCTGGATGAAGAGAGTGAGAGTTCTCAACTGAATGCTTGGCACAGTTCGGCAAGGAGTCGGGGCGTTCATCTTCGTTTGGCCCCCCAAGGTTCTCAGCCTCGGCTTCCGTGCGGTGCACCCCAACTCGCTCCTTGGTCTAGTTCGAAATGAACAGCAACAGCATGTTTTCTCCCCGCTCGCTGATGAAAGATTTGTTAGCCGGGGTGATTGTTTTTCTAGTCGCGCTGCCACTTTGCCTTGGTATCGCCTTGGCCTCGAATGCCCCGCTTTTTTCTGGGTTGATTGCTGGGATTGTTGGCGGGATTGTCGTTGGCACGTTAAGCGGTTCGCACACCAGCGTGACGGGCCCGGCCGCTGGCTTAACCGCAATCGTGGCCACGCAAATCGCCAACCTGGGCTCCTTCGAAGCTTTCTTACTAGCGGTGGTGGTTGGCGGTATCTTGCAAATTCTCTTGGGGATCTTCCGAGCGGGTGCTCTTTCCGCTTTCTTTCCTTCCAGCGTGATCAAGGGTTTGCTAGCAGCGATCGGTGTGATTCTGGTTATCAAACAGCTTCCTTACCTGCTCGGGCATGTGCAAGAGAGCGCGGCATCTGGTGAAGCTCGGGAGCCAGTTCACCAGAACATTTTCAGCGAGATTGGCCAAATTTTCAGCGGCGAAATCCATGCCGGCGCACTGGCGATTGGCTTAATTTCGTTGGCGATCTTGATCATTTGGGACCGCCTCAAGTTTCTCAAGAATTCGCTCGTCCCGGCTCCGTTGGTAGTGGTCGTGCTAGGGGTGGTGCTGGCCCAGCTGTTCGCCAAGCTTAATCCCGAGTTGGTGATTGGTGCCCAGCGGATGGTGACCGTGCCAGTTGCCAGCAACCTTAGTCAGTTCCTCGGCTTCCTCACCTTTCCTGACTTTACTCAGGTGCTGAACCCGGCCATCTATGTCGCTGCGATCACGATCGCCGTGGTCGCTTCTTTGGAAACGTTGCTTAATCTCGACGCCGTTGACAATCTCGACAAGAAACAACGGGTCTCACCACCCAGTCGTGAACTGTTGGCGCAAGGCGCGGGCAACATCGCAGCGGGAATGGTGGGTGGCATTCCCGTGACTTCGGTCGTGATTCGCGGTTCAGTGAACGTTAACGCCGGAGCGGAATCGAAAGCTTCAGCAATTTTCCACGGCCTGCTGTTGCTGATCATGGTTGGATTTTTGCCCTCCATGCTGAATGTCATCCCGCTGTCATGCCTGGCGGCTGTACTGGTGATGACGGGATTCAAGCTGGCCAGTCCTTCATTGTTTAGACAGATGTGGGAGGACGGACGTTATCAGTTCCTGCCCTTCATGTTGACACTAGTGTCAATTGTGATAACGGATCTGTTAATTGGTATTATCATCGGGATGGTGATTAGCCTGATTTTCATTTTGGCCAGCAACCTCAGGCGGCCGATTCGCAAAATATATGAGAAGCATATTGGCGGAGATGTCTTGCATATTGAATTAGCCAATCAAGTCAGTTTTCTCAACCGGGCCGCTTTAGAACAGGCTTTGCGAGAGGCGCCACCAAAGAGTCGCATATTGCTTGATGCTCGCCGCACCGACTATATCGATCCGGATATCCTCAGTTTGATTCGTGAATTTATGCGGGCCACCGCGCCCGTGTACGGAATTGAAGTTCAATTGGTTGGGTTCCGAGAGGATTATCGGATTGCGGAGGCTGCCGAGACGGTTGACTTTATTTCCCAGGAACGCCGCGAACGACTTACGCCAGCCGAGGTTCAGCAAGTGTTGATTGAGGGTAATCTTCGCTTTACCGAGGGCCATCCGCTTGATCGAGCCATTCGCAATGACGGCAACGTCGAGCGGAGTGTTGACGGTCAAATAGCCGGAAGTCCTTCGAGAACCATGGCCGCGATTTTTACTGGGATCGGCTCACGGACACCGGTCGAGCTGATTTTCGACCTTGACTTGGGCGACGCGTTCGTCATCAGGGTGCCCGGTAACGTCGTCGGCCCCCGCGTCATTGGTGGGCTTGAGTTTGCTTGTCTCGATGGCGCGAAACTGATCGTGGTGATGGGGCATACGGTCAGCCGGTTGGTGACACATGCGATCGAACATTTAATGTCCGAATCCAATGCTGAAACATTGACTGGGTGCCAAAACTTAGAATCCGTCCTTGCTGAAATTTCCAAATCGACGGATCCTGCGGAAGTCAGCCAATGGGTGGCCGGTAACGGGCGGATTGACGACGAGTTCACTAACATGGTAGCTCGCCGCCACATCCTCCGGACCATTCGACAGATCACCGAGCAGAGCTCTCGCATTGAGCACTTGGTCAATAGCGGGGCCGTTAGGATTGTCGGCGCCGTCTATGATATGCACACCGGGATTGTCGAATTTCTTGATCAGGAAAGTGACGACATCATTAACGTTGGCAGCTCCAAGGACGTGGAACTTTAGACAAGTCGAACTGGCGGGTATTTGATGCGCTCACTGCACGCGGTTGTCCTTTAGAAAAGTCGTCGAGGTTTTCGTGAACCAGGAACCAACGCCCCCGGGGCAACTGTTGTTAAAAGACCTCCTCGCTGGGTGGTCGGTATTTCTGATCGCGGTGCCGATCAGCGTTGGCATCGCGCAGGGATTTTCCGTCTCACCTTACGCCGGTTTGATCGCTGGCATTATCGGTGGGATCGTAGTCGGTTTGCTAAGCGGTTCGCAGACGAGCATTAGCGGACCATCGGCCGGCCTCAGCGTGATCATTCTCAGTGAGATCGCATTGCTTAAGTCGTTTGATACATTTCTGCTTGCCCTCTTGATAGCCGGCATCCTGCAAGTCGCTTTTGGGGTCCTGCGGTTCGGCGCGGTCTCCTATTTTTTCCCCTCCAGTATTGTCAAAGGTTTGATCGCCGCGGTGGGGATTATCCTCATCCTCAAACAAATTCCCCACTTGCTCGGCCACGATACCGATCCCCTCGGGGAAATGTCGTTTTGGCAACCCGACAGGCAAAATACGTTCAGCGAATTCTTGCAAATATCGGGCGACACACACTTGGGGGCAATCCTAATTGCCGCCGTCTCCTTGCTGATTTTGTTTATTTGGGACCGAGCTGGTAACGCCAAATTGCGAGTCTTGCCGGCTCCGATTGTGGTCGTTTTGACCGGCGCCCTAATGGCCCTGTGGTTGCGGCAATTGGACGTTCGCTGGGGAGTCGAGCCGCGGCATTTTTTTGACTTGGGTGGCCGGACGACAGACGAACCTTATTTCCAATTCCCCCGTTGGGCGGCGTGGAGCAATCCCTCGGTTTACATGGCCGGTTTGGTGATCGCCGTGGTCGCCTCGCTGGAGACGCTGCTGAACTTGGACGCTATTGATCGTTTGGATCCGCAGCAGCGAAATTCGCCGCCCAGTCGCGAACTGATCGCACAAGGTGTTGGCAATGCCCTCTGTGGACTGATCGGCGGACTACCGATCACGTCCCGCATCGTGCACAGTGACGTGAGCGTAATTAACGGTGGCCAGTCCAAATGGGCAGCAGTTTTTCACGGCTTACTGTTCTTGGTGTGCATCATAATGCTGCCAAATTACTTAAATGCCATCCCCCTGTCCTGCGTGGCGGCGATTTTATTATATGTCGGATTGAAAATGGCGCGGCCCGGTCTGTTCTTGGAAATGTGGCGGGAAGGACGTTATCAATTTATTCCATTTATTTTCACCGTCGTGGCGATTGTTTTCTCCGAGCAATTAGTGGGTGCCGTGTTGGGGCTGGTTGTCGGAATCGGATTTATCTTAAACAGCAACCTGCGGCAACCGTTAAAGCGAATCGTTGAGAAACATACCAGCGGAGAATTGATTCATATTGAATTGGCCAATCAGGTAAGTTTCTTAAATCGAGGCGCTATCGACAAGACACTGCGTGAGACACCTCCGGGGACACACCTGTTGATTGACGCCACCAACTCCGATTTTATTGATCCCGATATACTTAGCCTGATTCGCAAATTCAAAGACAAATCCGCAGCTCATAAAGATGTGGTCGTCAGTTTGCGAGGTTTTAAAGATAAGTATAGCCTCAACGATGAAATCCGATTTCTGGATTACTCGACTCGCGAATTGCAAGAGGATCTAACCCCGTCTGATGTGCTGAAACTGTTGCGGGAAGGAAACCAACGGTTTCAAGCTGGAACAACCTTGTTTCGAATCTATGCCACCCAGTTGGAAACGGCCGGTCAGGGACAATTTCCTTTTGCAGCAGTTCTAAGTTGCATCGATTCACGAGCACCGGTCGAAACCATTCTTGACCTTGGCTTGGGAGACATCTTCAGCGTCCGGATCGCAGGCAACGTGGTGGGCCCCAAAGTACTCGGCAGTTTGGAATATGCCTGCGGCGTCGCTGGATCGAAATTAATTTTGGTCCTGGGGCATACAAAGTGTGGGGCTGTTACGGCCACCGTCAACTTTACCTGCTCGGGTGAGAAGGCTGAAGAAGTCACCGGCTGCAGGCATTTGGAAGCAATCATTGAGCGGGTCAGCACCTCGATCGATCGAGATCGTTGCGCCGTGCTCAGTCAACTAAGCCCTGAACAGCGGGCGAGCTTCGTGGAAGATGTTGCCAAAGCCAACGTCTTGCATTCGATCGAACTGATCATGGCCGAGAGTCCGATTCTGAATCGGTTGGCTAGCGAGGGCAAAATTGCCATCGTCGGTGGGATGTATAACGTGGCTTCGGGAGCGGTTGAGTTCTATGTGGATCGAGCGGTAGGACTAAATTAGGGTCAGGCCTTGTGTGAATTAGGGTCAGGCCTTGTGTTCGGTGTTCAGGCTCGGCGTGATTTCAATTTGTCGTGCCTGTCGCCCCCACTTTGCTGACTCTTTATAGTGACCTTTGGTTGGTCGGGGCCAATTAGATCCGTGTGATGATGTGATCATTGGCACTCTGAAGCCAGGGGAATCGATTGAGGACAATCGCTTTACATAAACAATCGATTGAGGACAATCGCTTTA
>CAZHTX010000086.1:0-3365 GCA_964535475.1 uncultured Pirellulaceae bacterium | reverse complement strand
AATCGATTGAGGACAATCGCTTTACATAAACAATCGATTGAGGACAATCGCTTTACATAAACAATCGATTGAGGACAATCGCTTTACATAAACAATCGATTGAGGACAATCGCTCTACATTGACAATCGATTGAGGACAATCGCTTTACATAAACAATCGATTGAGGGCAACCGCTTTACATAAACAATCGATTGAGGACAATCGCTTTACATAGACAAGCGATTGAGGACAATCGCTTTACAAAATTAGCGGCGAAAGAATTCCGAGTTTGCTCGGGCCACATCATTGCCTCGCTCGTCGGTCGTCAAGTGGCGGTAGTAGACTTCCAGGCAGAGGCAGGCCATTGAAGTGGTATAGACTTTACCTCCATAGCCGCCCCAGGTGGTCGCCGAGGACCAACTGCCGTCGGGTTGCTGCAGCGCTAACAATCGGCGCTTCATCGCTTGGTTCCACTGTATCCATGCTGGATCTTGCAATTGATGCAACGCCAGTGAAGCGTAATACCAATAATAGAAATTGTCTTCGCGCGTGCCGGGAAGCTCTTGCAACAAATAGGCTTCGGCTTCGGCGACTTCGGCGGGCGGCACTTGTTCCCCCAGCAACAAGCGGATCGCCAGGGCCTCGGCGGTCATCGTTCGCGACGGTGGTTCTCCAGGTTTATAACTGGCCAATCCGCCGGTGTTGCCCGCTCGCACGGAGCGCAGAAATCGTTTCGTGCGGGTCAGCGCATCTTCGGGAATATCCACACCCGCCGCGCGACCACTGGCCAGCACCATGGCTTGCCAGCCCAATTGGCTGAGGTCGCCCGGATCGCCAGGCACGTATCGCCAACCGCCGGTCGTGCGATGTTGGATGCGGAGGGTGTAACCAACCGCGCTGGCGGCGCTATCTTTGGCAACGGCGTCTCCCGTCATGGCGGCCGTTTCGCACATTGCCAGCGCGGCCATGCCATGGCTGTAAGTCCGAGCGTAGGGATCGGCGTTGCCAATCAGAGAACCGTCGGGACGTTGCACGCTCAGCAAATACTGCAGTCCCGACCGCACCGATTGGGCATTCCCACCTTCTTGATGCGTGTTGCCAGCACCCAGCAGGGCGAGCAACGCCAGGCCGCTGATTCCGGTCGTGGCGCGAGCTCCGGCCCCTTCACGAGCTTGTCCCAGCACGCGGCGTTCGATCCCCGCACCGCTGGCTCGCGGATCCCAAGCACCATCTTCGCGTTGAAAGTTACTGAGCCATGCAATGCCAGCTTGCACGGCCGCCTCCGTTTCGGCATCGCCCCCGTTTTGAATCAGTGCCTGACGCTGAGCGGCTCCCCGCCGGTTGGCAAACTCGGCCGCTTCTTTGCCGACAACTCGCCCGGTACGGGCTTGAGTCTGAGTGGGAGCTTGCGGCTGTGCGGGATCGTATGCTGCATCCACCTGGACCGGCTGGTTGTCAGGCGAAGCAACGTTCGCAACGCTGTCGATCACCGTGGGGGAATCAGCATCGGCAACCGGGGGCAACACGGCCGGCGGGGTAATGCTGGTCTCTTCAGCGGTCGCCGCGGGAGCTTCGGCTAACATGTCGGTCAACCACTGATCGACCGCTGAGCTGACCGATTCATCGATAGCCAGATCGGCAGGAGCAATCGCGTCAGGCATCTCTAAGGGCGGCAGCGCAGCCGCGGCGGGCGGCGGTTGTTGCGGCGGAGGAGTTGCCGCCGTCGGTTCAGTCGGCAGGCTGCTGGGCAGCGGTGGCACGACCAATTGGCCCGCTTCGACATCGGCCGTGGAGGCTTGGTCGAGCAGCTCGGTATCGGAAAAAGTGGAGAGCTGAACCCGCGCGACGGTGCCGACTGAGTTCTCCGCCGATGGTGCCACCGGACCGCCACCATCGCGCACGGCGAACGGCAGCAGCACGATTAACAGCACATGCAGCCCCACGGAAATCACACCGCAGATCACCGCGCCCCGGTTCACTTTCCCGCGGCGGCGACGAGCCAGCAGCCAAGCTCCGGCCAGCATCAGGACGGCCAGCACGGCAACGCCCCACAGCAGACGCGGATCGTGCCAGGAGATGGTGGGCCACTGCCACCAACCTGCTAGCCCAGCGAGGTTCCGGGTATCAAACACGCGTGTTTACCAACTATCCTCAGCGAAGCGCTCTGACGGCGACATCCAACTGCTGGACGCCCGCGCGACTGCAGACCCCCAATACCCTCGCGTAGGTATCGAGCGTCCCTTCACCATCTCCCCTGACAACCACACCCAAATCCGGAAACGCCGCTTGTCCACGTTCTAGCTCACTGGCCAATTGGTCAATACTGAGCGGGTTGCCATCTAAGAAAATTTCGCCATCACGATTGACTTCGACGATCCATTTATCGGGACCGCGGACCATCGCTTGAGGGCGATCGACGCCGGGTACATTGACGGGGATGCGTCCTTCCTGTTGGCGAAACTTGGCACCCACCATAAAAAAGATGACCAACAAAAAAACCACATCAATCATCGGTGTGAGATTGATCGTCGCCTCTTCGCTGCGGGGTTGTCGGAGTACCATAACCTTAAGCTGCCCGTTTAGCGCGACGATTCGTTCCCCGAGCCGCTGGCGCGGTGTTCAGCCCTTCAGCGCTGATCGAATCGACGACTCTTTGGCATAAGGCATCAATCTCAACCAAGTACCGATCGGCCCGCGCGGAAAAATAAACATAAGCCAAGTAAGCAGGAATCGCCACGCTCAAACCGGCGGCTGTCGTGATCAACGCTTGACTGATGCCTGAGGCTAACATGTCGGGAGGTGAGTCGGAATTGCTGGAACTGAGCGCCTCGAAGGCTTCAATCATGCCGATCACGGTTCCTAACAAACCTAACAACGGCGCCACGTTGCTGACGGCGCTAAACAACCGCAAGTATTTGCGTAAACCTTCCGCCACTCGCTCGCCGGCGTCCATCACGGCTTGTTCGATTTCCACCGTTGGTCGGCCCCAACGTTTGACCGTGGCATGAAAGACTTCCGCGACGGGGCAATCAAATTCATCACAGATTTCTAACGCTTCCTCGTGACTCAACTGGCCATCTTGCACGCACTCGGTAAAACGTCGCACGAACGGCCGGGGGATCACACGTCCGCGGCGCAGCGCCACCATCCGCTCGACTGCCAAAGCAATCACCATCAAAGAACAGATCGCCAAAGGGATCATCAACGGGCCGCCCGCCATCAGCCGGTTGAACAAGCTCATAAAGATGTTGACGTCCGTGCTGGCTTGACCGCCATTTTCACCGCCATTCGTTTCAGCCGTGGTTGTATCCCCAAAGCCGGCGTCGACCGCGGGGATGCCTCCGGAGCCGGGGATCAGCTGGTTGCCAGCCCCGTTTCTTGCCGG
>CAZHTX010000085.1:0-15145 GCA_964535475.1 uncultured Pirellulaceae bacterium | reverse complement strand
GATAGGTTCTTAGTATCGGGAGAATTGCAGGCCGGTTACGTACCACTGGCGGGGCAGGTCGGGCAGCAGCTCATCTTCGGTGTAGTCAGTCGAGCGACTCATGGTGATCACCACCGGAGGAACCTGTCCGGTGGCGTCCGAAAACACCATGCCGACCATGTCTTGGATATCTTGGCTGTCGGTAAAGCGAGTTTCGACAAAAACCCATTCCGGCTTTTGCGAGGTGTTAATGACTGCGGAGACGGCAGGTTGCGTGGCGAAGGAATCGAGTTCTTCGAGAGCCGGTTGATTTGCCGAGCTGTAGAAGTCACCGAGCGACATATCGGACATCTGCCGTAGCGCTTTAGGCTTGGTCAGCTCGAAGGCGACTTCTTTCTCTCCCGCGGCAAGAATCTCTAGCCACTGCTGGGCGAATCCCGACGCTTGCTCTGTCAGCAAGGCTTCGCGAGCGGAGAAATACGACCAAGACCAACTGCCGGAAAACAGAGCCAAAATAATTCCCAACATGGCTGGCAGGCGGCCCACGGGCCGGTTTTGACCGGCGCGTGCCGGACGGAGCGCGTAGAGCCCAAACAACACCGCGGCCGCTGGCAGCAACAACAGCGAGCTGCTGAAAATCGTGATGCTGCTGATCGCCCCCAACAGGAACGCCACGATCCCGCTGGGACGAAAAGGTCGTTCGACCTCGGCTTCGACCAATTCGTTGTTGGAAAAAACGGGCTTGTTTGAAATTGCGTTCATCGCCCTAACTACGTCGCTGACCGGAGTTTGGTTTGCAAGAAAAACTAGGCTGCGACGCGATTCTTACTTTCCGCCATCGGACGCGCCGCGGGGCTTAGGATACCCAGCGATTGGCTGATCACGCCAGCCGCCTTGGCGGTCGCCCCCGGAGCCGCATACCGAATCCTTAATTCGGAGAGTTGCTCGGTCAGCTGTTGATAATAGTCAGCGTCACCGAGCATCCTTGCCAGTGAGCTAACGAGGAACTGGACTCCCCGCGCCGAGTTTCCTGCCGTGGCCAATTCAGGGAAGACTGTCTGTCCAGCAATCAGGTTGGGCAGCGTGATGCTGGGAACCCGCACCATCGCTCGACCGGCTGCGTACATCACGCGCCCTGTTTGGTAGATAACGGCGGCCGGCGTTCCCCGCGCCATCAATTCCAGGCTGACCGAACCGGAAACCATCATCGCGGCGTGGCTTGCGGCGATAATTTCGCTGGTTTTTCCCACGTAAAAATCAATCGGCAGGTCAAAGTCGCTGGTCTCCATTTGATCGCGGCACCACAAGCAGTGAGCGTCGCGAAAAGCGGCTACGGCGAATCGAGCCGTGGGGAATTGATGCGATAGCTGGCGAATCGATTCCAACATCGTGGGCCAATTGCGTTGCACCTCATGCCATCGCGAACCGGGCAGCACGGCGACTAATTTATTCTCCGCAGTCCGCGTTGGAGGCAACGCTAGCTCCGCAGACAGCGGCGAAACCGCAGCCACAGGCAGTGGCTGTTTCGATTGCTCTGGCTGGCAAAGTCGTCGCAATAATTGTTGGTCGAGCGGTTTATCGGCGATCGCGTCAAAAAACGGATGCCCCACATATGTCGATTGAATTCCCTGATCGAGATACCACTGGTGTTCAAAAGGTAGCACGGAAAGGACATGGTCCACGTACTTGCGCACTTTTGAAATTCGCCACGCGCCCCAAGCCCATAGTTGGGGCGGCAGATAGTAGAATACCGGTATGCCTTGTCGCTTGGCCCGCTTGGCGATGTGCCAGTTAAAGCCGGGGAAATCGGCCAGCACAACCGCGTCTGGACGCGACCTTTCGGCGAAGACGCGCGTGGCAATATCGGCAATGCGGAAGAACTGCCTCAGTTTAGGCACCACCTCAACCAGGCCCATGACTGCCATCTGGGTCAGCTCGTAATCCAAGCGACAACCCGCGGCGCGCATCTCTGGACCGCCAAAACCGCGCATCCGCCAAGCGGGGCCGGTCGCTCCCAAAGCGCGGATCAACCTGGCGGTATGTTGGTCGCCGCTTGGCTCACCGACTGAAAAGAAAATGTGGGGTGTTTGGTTTGTCATCTGGACCAATGCCGGTACGGAGTGGATCACCGACGGTCGTCAATAACAGCCAGCAGAAAGCGGTGTCAAGAGAATGTTTTGACCAGCCGAGATGCAGCGGCAAGGAAGTCGCGGCAATATTTTCTTGCTGGCCCCACGTTGATGCTGGCCTCCCGTTTCCGCTGGCCACTTGTCACCCCAGCTATCTGCGGATCACCGCCAGCCAGTCTTGCTTTTCACCGTCGATTTGCGGAGGTGCGCCCAGGTTGGCTAATTCACCACCACTGACGCGTTGTTGTGAGCCCACTTGCATTTGGCCTCCCTTCCTGGGGTTGTACCAGCGAACTGTAAAGGATCCGCTCTGGCCGTGAAGGTCGAGTTCAGCTTCCTCGCTGGTGGCTAAGTAAACCAAGTACAACTCGCCTGGTTTGGCTAGGCAATAGCGACGATTTTGTTTGGGGTCCGCGGCGACCAATTCATCGGCCGGTTGCATTTCCGCAACAGGGATTTTTTGGTCGTCAAAGAATTTGATCGCAATTCGACAATAATCCCAGCTCCGATCTCGGCTCCGCCAATCCTCGCACACCAAGTCATTCTCAGCGAATTGGTAGCCAAAGTAGTACTCCACCCCGGCGCCGCCACCGAGCAAAGCTCCCCACAGTGTTTGTCGGCGGACCTCGTGTTCGGTGTAAATGTATTTCCCGTTGCGGTCACGACCATCAAATCCTTGATAACCCAAATCGGGTGGCTGTCCATGCGCGGCACTGCCCGATTCATCAAAGGCGACAACCCAAGGCTTACCCGCTTGCTGTGCAGCACGCACCCATTTTACAACTTGCCAATGCGTATCTTTGATGTGGCTGTTCTGTAGGGAAATCCCAGACAGTCTTGATTTGTCTCCACTCAGAGCGTTGTACACAAGATCTTGTTGGTCCGGAAACGTATGCACGACAATGGGATGGCGATACGGGTCGAGTTTGCCAATAAAATCAATCATGGCGATCTGTTCTTCGCTCGATTGCGTGTTTTCCTCGCCAAGGTTCCAGTTGAGTGCCAAGTTATGGCCGAATCTGGCAATCAGTTCCCGGCAGTAGAGTTTTCGCTCCGGCCCCAGTTTGCCGCCGTCGAGTGATTCTGGCATGGGCTTGAGGCTCTGCTTGTGGCCGATGCGGTTATCGTCCATTTCTGTTTCTTGCATTTTGAAATGTAAATACATACCCAGCGTGGTGCCGTGATCAAAGATAATGCCCCATTGATCTAGTTTGCTACAGTCATAATGAAGCTTGTCATTGCGACCAACGAATGGCCAGACATTGTCTCCGTCACCTCCCGCGTTATAGGTCAAGAAAGAAAAGGCGTTGCAACCTTTGCCCGCCAGATAGTTGATGGCACCAACCAGACCTTTGCCCTTGTCCCCTTGCCAAGTCGGATCACCATCACGCCAGTCCTGTAGATGGGGTGCGAATGTCTTCAGTGGTACTTTCTTAGGTTTGCCCGCGATTGTGCCATCAAAGTCAGCGTAGCCGAGCAGGGTCTCAGGTGCGTCGGCACCCACCTTCAGAAAGTACTTGCCTGATCCAGCAAATCGCAAGTACCTCTCCCCGACGTATTCTAATCGTCCTCGGGCGCGAAGATCACGCTCCGATTTGTCGGATGCCGGGATGCTGAAACTGCCCATTCGCCCGTCATACGGCAGCAGAGGTTCAGTGGATGGTTCGTCGGCAGCGACCTCGGTGCGTCCCTGACGGAACGAGATTCGATAGTCCCAGCGGCCTGGTTTATCGGGAGCGAGATGCGCCCGCCAGGCGGTCCCGCTCTGTGCGGAACTCTCCGCCGCATTGCCATCCGCCGCAAAGTATCCCGGAACGATATAAGTCGGCTCGCCCGATTCATGCGCAAAGGTGACGTTCATTTCATAGTCAAGAAACGGATTCGGTACCTTGTCCGTCTCGTTCGCAAACGGCCCGTCCAATGTCAACGTGACCTTGTGCCACTGCCGCAGCTCGCCGGCAATCGCAACTGTGGCGTCCCCATTCTGAGCGGATAGTTCTCCGGCGGTTGGGATGGCAACCCAAAGAGCAAGTAAAATCGCTTGCAAACTCAGAGCCGTTGCCCGATTTTTGCGACGCGTTCCGGGAAAGCAGCGAGAGTTGTTGCCGACCTGTTCCGCCCAGCGTGTTTGGGTGATTTTACACATCGCGTCTTTACAGTTGGTAACTGCTGTTGTGGTTTGCGTCATCGTATTTTGCTCGCGGCGGAAAAGGTTTGCGGCCGCAAGGAATGCGACGGAAAAGCTTTGAGCGTCTGTCAAATGCTCGGTCTGGCTACTATTCTGACATAGGCTTTGGCCGCGGTGGGGGAGCCGTTTGCGTTTTTTTCGGTACGCCCAAAACACTCGACAATTCTCTGTGAAAGGACCACCTGATGCAGCGGCGACAATTTACCAAATCAATGATCTTGGCCGGCGCGGTCGCGTTTGGCACACGCAACTCGTTTGCGCAAGCGCCCTCGCAACAAGCTTTTTCATTGGCCTTCGCACCGCACCCTGGGACGTTCAAGTCGCTTGGCGGATCCGACGTGCTCGATCAAATCCGCTTTGCCCATGATCAAGGGTTCACGGCGTGGGAGCACAACGGGATGCCCGGGGAGACCCCGAGTCGGCAGGAGCAGATTGGGCAACTGTTAACAGATCTCAAGATGCGAAGGGGAGTTTTTGTCGCCTATGCGGACTTCGAACGGCCAACGTTTGCGGTGCAGAAGCCCGAGTACCGCGAGGAAGTATTGACGAAAGTCCGCCAGTCGGTTGAGATTGCCAAGCGTTGTGGCGCCAAATATGTCACGGTTGTACCGGGTTCCATCGATCAACAATCGATTCATGATGCCAACTGGAACAAATATGGTGGCGGGCGGCTCGCCGCCGGCTATCAATTGGCCAACGTGATTGATTTATTGCGAGAATGCGCGGCAATCTTAGAGCCCCACAATCTGGTAATGGTACTCGAGCCGCTCAATCAGTTAGCAAACCATGGCGGTTTGTTTTTGCAACGATCGGATCAGGCATTCGCGATTTGCCGCGCGGTAAACAGTCCGGCCTGCAAAATCTTATTCGACATTTATCACCAGCAAATCACCGAAGGGAACCTGATTCCCAACATCGATCATTGCTGGAGTGAAATTGGTTATTTCCAAATTGGAGATAACCCGGGCAGGAAGGAACCAGGCACCGGGGAGATCAACTATCAACGCGTGCTGGGGCATATTCACGAGCGCAGCGTCAAGGAAGGTAAGCGTTTTATCTTCGGAATGGAGCACGGCAATTCGCTGCCGGGCGAAGCGGGGGAACAAGCGGTGATTGACGCGTATCGTGCTGTCGATCCGGGTTAATCGAGGGGGTCTCAAGCCACGCGGTATGAGTGGCGATTGCATCAGTTTATGTTTCCCCGCTCGGATAAGACTAATTAGCCTGGATGGCTGTCGGTTTGCTCGGAGAGTTCCTCGGTATGTTTGGTTTCTAGAATAATGCGAATCTTTGTTTCGATTTCCTTTTCCTTGCTGATTTGCGTGACTCTGTGCGGTGGGTTGGTTAACCAGCCTGCGTTCGCGGCCGATACCATGCACGTCACGATTGACGCGCGGGAATTGCCTCGGAAATTGCTGCTCGCACAGATCGACCTTCCGCTCAGCCCGCAAGCGAAATCACATCAACTTGCCCTCTGGTATCCCAAATGGGTGCCCGGTTCGCACGGCCCGGGAGGGCCCGTCGAGAACTTGGCTGGTTTGATCATCGAAGATGGTGACGGCAATCTGCTGACTTGGAAACGAACACCCGGGGAAGTCTACCGCTTGGAAGTGGATGTGCCGCCCGGTACAGAACAGTTGCGGATCGAGCTGCGCTACATCACCAATCAACCCTCAGTCAATTCGATGGGGCACGATTCTTGGGGCAGTGATACGGTGGGGGTGATTAGCCCCAACACGGTGTTGCTGTATCCGGAGTCGAGTGACATTCGCAGCACCGAAATTTCCTCCGAGTTTTTGCTGCCGATAGGCTGGAAAGCGGCCACCGCACTCCCGCTTCATGACCAGGAACTTGAAAGCCAATCATCCGAGAGCAGGCCAGCCAATAACGCAGCGGCGGTAAGCTATGCACCCGTATCGCTGGAGACGTTTGTCGATAGCCCGCTGATGTGCGGTCGCTATTATCAAGTTTTGGATTTAGTGGAAACGGAGTATGCGGATTCGATTCCTCCTCATCGCTTGCATGTTTTTCAGGATCAGCCTGCTGAGCAAGTTCTGGATGCTGAGATATTCGTCAAGTTGCAGGCGATGGTGACTGAGACATATCTGTTGACCGGCTCGCACCCCTTTGACCAATTCGACGTTTTGTTAGGTCTGACTGACGCCTTGCCAGCCAACGGGCTTGAGCACTCGCGGTCGACTTTAAACGTGTTGCCAACTCGAGCGGTCGCAAGCGCGTCAGCATTTCGCGGTTGGAACCGATTGTTGATTCCGCATGAGTATTTGCACGCTTGGTGTGGTAAATATCGCCGGCCGGCAGGAATGGCGACCACAACCTTTCATGAACCCAAGGATACCGAGCTGTTATGGGTCTACGAGGGTTTGACGCAGTACTTGGGAGAGTTGATAGAGGCTCGCAGTGGTTTAATGACAGATGCTCAGTTTCGCGATCGGCTGATGGTGGAGCTGCGCAACGCCACCTATCAACAAGGTCGTAAATGGCGCAGCTTGGCCGATACTGGCGCGGCGGCACATATCTTACGAGCGGGAAGTGCCGCTTGGCCCGGTTTGCGTCGCAGCCAAGATTTCTACATGGAAGGAATGCTGTTTTGGCTGGAAGCGGACGCCATCTTGAGGACCAAAACCGAGGGTGAAAAGTCGCTTGACGATTTTTGCCGAAAGTTCTTTCAAGTCAAAAAGAAGTCGCCCCATCCAAACCCTTATACACGACGTGACGTTGTGCGAATCTTGAAGTCGCTCCATCCTTACGACTGGGATGGGCTGATTGCCAGGCGGGTCGAATCATTACAAACTGACTTTGATCCCGCTGTGGCCAGTTTGCTCGGATACCGCTTCGTATCTCAAGCGGATTTGGTCGAGGTTCCCTCTGACACGTTTCGCAACGCGTCGGGATTTGATATGCGAGCGTCGTTAGGTGCTAGTTTCTCTAACGATGGTGTGGTGCGCGATTTGTTGTTGGGGAGCCCCGCTGACAAGGCGCGACTGCGGCCAGACATGCGGATCATCGCGGTTGGTGATCGCAAATGGAGCACTGGAAATTTAAAAGCGGCAATGGTCGATGCCCAGCAGGGTACTCCGATTGAGTTGCACGTGATCATTGGTGAGCAATTTAAGACGATTCAACTGCACTATTACGCGGGACCGCGAGCTTGGAATTTGGTTCGCGACGAGGATCGCCCCGACTTGCTGGAAGCAATTCTCCAGCCGCTCGCCGAGCGGTCGGAATGAGCCATTTCGTCCTTGCGGTGGCAACGCAAACAACGCCGTCGTGAACGGGAGGGCGTTCTTGGTTATGCTGAAGGGGGTTTGTCAGACTCTTTTCGGGATCACCAGGATGAATCGACGGTGTTGTTTATGGTTTGCGTGGCTTGGTTGCCTGTGTGGCGTGGTCACGGCGGCTGACAAGCCTTCCCAGCCGAACGTGTTGGTCATCATGGTTGATGACCTCGGCTTTTCGGACGTTGGTTGTTATGGCGGAGAGATTGAGACCCCCAACCTCGACCGGCTAGCCGGCCAGGGGCTGCGTTTTAGCCAGTTCTACAACACGGCCAAGTGCCATTCATCACGGATCTCGCTGTTGACGGGTTGCTACGCCTTGCAGGCTGGCAACGAACAGATGACCCGCGCGGTGACGACAGCCGAGGTGCTGGGTCAAGCTGGCTATTTCACAGCCATGACCGGCAAATGGCATCTGGCCCAGCAGCCCACCGACTTTGGATTCCAACGTTACTTTGGCCATTTGAGCGGTGCCTGTAACTATTTTCGTGGAGATCAAACGTTTCGCCTCAATGGCCAGCCTTGGACGGTGCCCGATAGCGGATTCTACACAACAGTGGCGAACGTTGATTATGCGATCGATTTTCTTGGCGAAGCACGTCAGCGCAGGCGGCCTTGGTATTTGTACGTCGCCTTCAACGCGCCGCACGCTCCTTTGCAAGCGTTGGAAAGTGATTATCGCAAATATGAAGGTCGATATCAGGCCGGCTGGGATCGGATGCGTGCCCAGCGTGTTGCCAAGCAGCAGGAGTTGGGATTATTGGGCGGCGATGTGCGACCCAGCCCACGACCAGATCATGTTCCAGCTTGGCAAGATCTAGACGCCGAGCGGCAGGATTGGGAGACGCGTCGCATGACTACGCTGGCCGCGATGATCGACCGTGTTGATCAAGAGGTTGGGCGGTTGGTGGAAGATCTGGAGCAGGCAGGCGAGCTGGACAACACGTTCATTTTGTTCGTGTCAGATAACGGCGCGTGTCCCTACGATCGACGTTCCAATAATCTAAAGGCCGAGCCGACGAATGGTGACGTTAGTTGGAGCGATTCGACCGGTTGGGCTTGGGCTCGCAATACGCCGTTTCGTTTTTACAAGCAGAACCAGTTTGAAGGTGGCATTTGCACGCCCGCGATCGTGCATTGGCCGGCCGGGTTGAAGCTGGCTCCCGGTGCCATCGTCGACTCGCCAGCACATTTGATTGACGTGCTGCCAACCTTGGCAGAGATCTGTGAAGTGACGATTCCGCAGCAGTGGCCTGGGCGAGATTTACTGCCATTAACGGGGATTTCGTTGGCGCCCGTGCTGGCGGGTAAGGCACAGGAGAGTCGGCCGGCGATTCATTTTCAGTTCGCGAACGATCGCGGCTTGCGTGAAGGCGATTGGAAAATTGTGAGCTTTCGCAAACAGCCTTGGGAGCTGTATAACATCCGGCAGGATCGCACTGAACTGAATGACCTGGCCGACGCGGAGCCGGAACGTTTGGCCGCCATGATTCAAACTTGGACGGAGATGGCCGAGCAGGTCTTGCAAGCTAACAAGAAAGTCTACTCACCGGTGCGTCAGGAGCGAACCGGCTATGATCATCCTGACTGGACAAACTTCGACGGTAAGCTTGGGCCGATCGGCCGACGAGGAAAGTGAGTATTGTCTTATAGTCGCGAAAGCAGCGTTTGTTGGAACTATCGCGAAGCGAAAGAAGGCCCAACACGCCGCTTGTTTCTTAACGATCCTCGCGTGCAATGCGAGTTCCTTCAAAAGTCTGGCCTGCTTGTTTAAGCTTGATAGCCTGTGAGTGACCATTCTTTAGATCGCTGAACTGCATTGTGGCGGGGACGATTTTATAGAAGAAATCGTTTTCGCTGGTGGGAAAAATGGCAATCGGAAACTGACCTGCCACTTTGGCCATCAGTTGGGAACCGTTTAGCGTGACTTCGATTTCTCCGAGCGTGGTCACGCGATAGGTTCCCACGTGCCGCTGAAGGACCTCTTTGGCGAGTTTGACTTCTCGGCGGTCGGGAAGTTTTGCCGCGGTAAAGTTGTTGAGTCCTTGCCGATGTTTAGCCGCAATGACTTTTCCAGTTTCATCGAATTTGAACTCAACCTCCGCATCGACTACTTTCCAAAAGTAGGTGGTCGGGCTGGACGGATAGATGGGATATTTGGGTTGGCCGGTCAGTTGGGCGTAGAGTTGACCATCAGCAAAAGTGATCTCCATCACGGCGGTCAAGTAGTCATACTCGCCAATCAGTTTTTGCATCGTTTCCGCGGCTACGGAGGTGTCGACTTGGCGATCTGCCGGGTCGGTCATCTCATTGCTTAAGTAGGCCTCAGCGATGCGATCGGAGATTTGTGAGGGGCTGACGGTGGGAACCGCGGGTAAGGCGTTATGCAGAATCACAATGATCATTTCCTCGCTGGGGTAGTAGGCAAGGTGGCTGGAAAAGCCTTGCAGGCCGCCACCGTGGCTGATTCGGTCCAGGCCTCGATGTTGGTCGACAAACCAGCCGAGGCCATATTGCGTTTCAATCGGTTCTTCGGCCGTTTCGATAGTCAGCGGCGCGGTCGCCAGCTTCAGTGACTCGGGTGAGATGACTTGGCCAGAGAAGTAGGCCCGCGTCCAGCGCGTTAAGTCGCCGGTTGTCGAATAGATCGCACCTGCTCCTCCGGCGCGAGACATGTCCCAGTCAAGTGCTTTTTCAAAGCCGCTGCTGGTTAACGAGTAACCGGTTGCTTCGTGCCGCAAGATCGGTTGTGGGGTGTGGACGCCGGTATCGTGCATTTCCAGTGGGCTGAAAAATTCAGCTTGCAGATATTCCGCATAGCTTTTTCCCGAGAGCTTGCCGATCAGATGTCCCAGGATGAAATAGCCTGAGTTATTATATGACCATTTTGTGCCGGGATCAAAATCATAAGGTTTGGAGGCGATTGATTCGATCATCTCCTGCTCGCCGGTTGCCAGCAGGACGGAATCCATGAATTCGGGTTGCGAGGTATACGAGGCGATGCCGGAAGTATGATTCAGCAGTTGCGTGATGGTGACTTCGTCGCCTCGTGGGAAATCGGGGAGATACTTGTCGAGGGTGTCGTCAAGTTGTAGTTGATCTTGTTCAGCAAGTTTCAAGATAGCGGCGGCAGTGATGTGTTTTGTCACTGAGCCGATGCGGAATTTGGTCTGGGGAGTTACCGGGTTATGATGCGCCAAATCGGCGAGCCCGAAAGCTTGGTCGATTAGTACTTGGTCACCACGTTGGACGCGCACGGCAATCCCGGGCGCGTCTTCAATAATTAGCGTATTGAGCAGCTTTTCGATGCGCTGCTGAGGCGGTAGCGAGTCGGCCGCTGCGGGTGGGTCATCAGCTGGGCAAGCGGTAGCGAGCGGGAGCAGCAAACTGAGTGGCAAACTGAGCAGCAAACCGAGGGGCGGCAGCAGTCGCAGATGGTGGAGGGCATGGTGGACGAAACTTGGTAGGATGCGAGCCATGGTTAAATTTGCCCTGCTGAAATGTTGGATATCTATTGATCTGATAGGCTGTGGGGGCCCATGGGAACGTTATTCTTGGGTTCCCTGTAGCATAACAACACTAACCGGGATGGGTCGTCATGTTTGATTTTTCCGAGCGAGCGGAGGGGCGAGCTCAAGAGTTTCACGGGCAGATGGCCAGCAGCTGGGAAGCGTTGGGCGAGGGCGGGCCAACTTTAGCGGCGTTGGCCGGTGTGTGTGCACGGTGTTTGGTGCTGCCGCCGGAGAAGATCGAGTTAGCACAGTTGTCGGTGGAGGCCAAAACGATTTTGTATGCCGCCCGCAATCGGGGAGTGATTGAAGTGCGTGGGGTTAGCACTGCCTTTGAGGCACCGGCTCGGATGTTAGCGGTGTACGTCGAGGAGGATACTCAGCGGACGATCGCTTTTCGTGATCGCGAGCATCCGGAGGTGACAATGCGTTTTTTTGAAGGCTTTTGTCAGCTTTGCCAAACCGGCTTGATCGTGCATCACTTGCACCGCGACTTTAGTTTGACCACGCGGGGATTTTCGCTAGCTCGTGACGTCGACCGGCCGGAGGTTGACGAGTTATTGGAGCTGGCCACCGACTTGGGATTACATGACTAAACGAAAAAAAGCGGCTCGGCGGGAACAAGTCCCGGCCGAGCCGCTTTACGATCACGTCTGAGGGTTACAGCGACCCCTACCGCCACGCTTTATCAGCGGGAGTAGCGATTGCTGGCCTGAATGACGCGACGCTTGCTGTTCAAGTAAGCGTTGTGGTCGGCTGCTGGAGCCGGTGGCATCGACTGCACTTCGGGTGCTTCGTCGACCATGGGAGCAACGGTGGGAGCAGGCGTCATGACGGGAGCACCGCCACAGCTGGTGCATCCGCCGCCGCAGCTGCTGATCGCATCGCAGCAGGCAGTGTCACAGCCGCTATCGCAGCCGAGTCCGCCAAACAACTTTGCCAACAGACCGCCCTTCTTGGGCGAGCAGCTAGGTGCATCACAGCAGCTGGTTACTTCGCAACCGCAAGCTGGCTCGCAGCTGACGGCACAAGGTACATCGCAACCGCTGTCGCAGCACGACTTTCCACCGAACAACTTGTCTAACAAGCCTTTCTTGGGAGCTCCGCAGGTGGCAATTTCGCAACCGCAAGCAGGCTCACAAACGGAGCCGCAGGGTGCTTCCAAGCCACAAACAGGTTCGCAAACAGGACCGCAGGGTGCTTCGCATCCGCAGGCAGGTTCACAAACAGGTCCGCAAGGTGCCGCACAAGGTGCTTCAAGCCCGCAAGTGGGCTCGCAGCCAACGCTGCAAGGAGCCACATCGCAAACTACTGTGTCGCAACAGGTGCTGTCGCATCCGCTGCCTTTGAGACCGAGCATACGGTCAAGTAAATCGAAGCCAAAGCTCTGGGAACAGAAACTCGTTCCGAGAACCATGACACCAACGAGAATTGTACGTTTCATGGAGCCACGTCTCCTACGCTATCAACTGGGTCGGCTATTGTGACACCAAGACTGGCCGGATCCCGGATGGCCGCGGACGCGATCGGTGGACGAAGCCGCCGCCGATCGAGCCCCACTGGGCCGGCTAGCACTGTTGGGGTGAGCTGTTAGCCTAGCTACCAACTCATTCCGATCGACTTCGTTCTGCTCGCCATCTCCGATAAGCTCGACGGGCCCGCGGGGGCCGGTGAACCAATCCATTCTGTCTGGTGTCCAATGCTGCGTTTGTTCGTTCCATCCGATGGCCCGAACCGCAATCTTTCGCCACGGGGCTTACCGCGACAAAAAAAGTATCGGCCGGTTTGAGCTCAGTGATTAACCTGCTCGCCTAAATTCCGCCGGTTGTTAAACTATGCGGGTTGGCGGAGCGTAAGCTATGCTTTTCCGCACCGCCAAAGTTGACAATAGCTTGGCTCGCGATGGAAAAATCGTCGCGGACTGTATAAACTGAATAGGCGTCACCTTCGGGGGAACCGTCGTGTTGCTGGTAACGCCTGTATTTTTACGTTGTGAGTTGTGATCCCGTCGTAAGTACGACACGGATCGTGATCCCCCGATTTGTCTCGCCCGTATCGGCCGGCTGGCGCGGCGGTAAAACGTATTGTCAGCCGGCGATCGAAGTAATCCACCTCCCACCCGCAGTTCTTAATAATGCACAGCAGCACTCGTGCTGCCGCCCAGGCACCCGTCGCCACCATCGTCGACATGATGAGCCTACCTCAGGTCATTTGTCCCTGTGGCACAGCGCGGCGTGCCTTTGCCGATTGCGACGAATTTCCCGGCACCCTGCATGTTACGGAGATCGCCACCACGGCGAAGTCCCATTACCACCAAAGCTTGACGGAAACCTACCTGATTCTCGAATGTGCGGCCGACGCGGCAATGGAACTCGACGGGCAGCGAGTCTCCGTAAAGCCACTGACGGCAGTCGTTATTCCGCCGGGAATACGCCATCGGGCTATTGGGAAGATGCGGGTGGCAATTTTTTGTACACCCAATTTTGATCCGTCAGATGAGCATTTCGATGATTGAAATGCTAACCAGTATGCAACTTTTTTCACCTTCCCATCGAGTCAGCTTCACCATGAGCCTTCGAAATTTGGCGTCTCTCTACTGGTTGTCAGCTATTTGTCTGATGGCCAGTTGCGGTCTTCCGGCGGCAGCCCAAACGCCGGGTACCGACAATAGTTGGACCTACTGGCGGGGGGCTGCTTTTGACGGCCAGTCGTCAGCCAGCGGTTTGCCTGACAGCTGGGACCCGGAGGGTGGTGCTGGCAGCAACCTAATGTGGAAACGTGAAGACCTCGCCAGTCGCAGCACCCCCGTGGTAATGAACGGACGTTTATACACGGTCATGCGGGCTGACCCGGGCACGCCGCTAGAGGCGGAACAAGTAGTCTGCCTTAACGCCATGACTGGCGAAACCCTCTGGCAGAATCGCTTCAACGTCTGGCTCTCGGATGTTCCCGATACCCGCGTTGGTTGGTCCAGCGTTGTGGCGGATCCGGAAACGGGCTACGTCTACGCATTAGGAGTTTGCGGCTACTTTCTCTGCATTGATGGCGAAACAGGGGAAACCGTCTGGTCGCATCCGCTGCACGAACAATTTGGTCTGCTCAGCACTTATGGCGGCAGAACAAACTTTCCCATCGTCCACGAAGACTTGGTGATTATCAGCGGGATCATTATTAACTGGGATGAGCGTGCTAAGCCAAATCATCGTCTGCTGGCGTTTAACAAGAGAAGCGGAGAATTGGTCTGGTTCGAAGGCTCGATTGATTTGCCCGCCGACACCACTTACTCCAGTCCCAGTCTGGTCACGATTGACGGGCAGCGGCAATTGATCATGGGCTACGGCGACGGTGGGATTTGGGGTAAGCAACCCAGGACCGGACGCACGCTCTGGAATTACCAACTGTCCCGCCGCGGATTGTTCGCCACGCCTTTGGTTGTTGGTAATCGAGTCTTCGCCAGTCACAGCGAAGAGAACATCAACGGAGCTACGATGGGAGCGGTTGTCGCGCTGGAAGTTTCCGGAGTCGGCGACCAAACCAAGGTTAAGGAACTTTGGAAAATCGACGAGTTGGTGGTGGGGCGCAGCAGCCCTGTTTTGATCGATGATCGTCTCTATGTGGTCGATGATCGCTGTAAACTCTGGGTGATTAACGCCGATACCGGCGAAATGATTGCCGAGCGGGTAACGATTGGGGACCGCAAGCAGTGGGCCAGCCTGCTATATGCCGACGGCAAATTGTATTGCCTTACCGAAAACGGTCGTTGGGCGATCATGCAACCCACAGAGGATGGAGTCGAGTTTTTAGACAAAGGGCGGATGCGAGACCAGGCTTTCATCGCTTCCCCGGTGGCGGCTGAGGGAAGACTCTTTTTCCTTGGTACCAACGGGCTGTATTGCGTCGGTACCGAGCAAGGGCAACCAGCTAAATCGGTTGCGCCGCTCGAGGATGAATTGCCCATCGCTGATAATCAAAAACCAGCTTGGTTGCAGGTCGTTCCCGCTGAGGTGTTGCTTGCACCAGGAGACTCAATCGAGCTTTCGGTGA
>CAZHTX010000084.1:10214-15241 GCA_964535475.1 uncultured Pirellulaceae bacterium | reverse complement strand
TGGGTCCACAATTATCACATCGATGGATTCCGCTTTGACTTGGCCAGCATCCTCAGCCGCGATCGTTACGGCAACCTCGTTCCCAATCCGCCGATCGTCGACTTAATCGCCGAAGATCCGATGCTGGCTGATACCAAAATCATCGCCGAAGCTTGGGACGCCGCCGGCGCTTATCAAGTCGGATCGTTTGGCGATTTAAGGTGGGCCGAATGGAACGGACGTTATCGTGATGATGTTCGTAAATTCTGGCGAGGCGATGGCGGCACTCTGGGAGCGGTTGCCACGCGTTTGGCTGGCAGCAGCGACCTTTATGAACACGCTGGTCGCGCACCCTTTTGCAGCATCAATTTCATCACCTCGCACGACGGTTTTCCCCTCAACGACCTTGTCTCCTACCGGGACAAGCACAACCTGGCCAACGGCGAAGAGGGTCGCGATGGGGACAATAATAACCTCAGCGACAACTACGGGGTGGAAGGGCCGACCCGGAAACGGGGCATCAACGAAGTTCGCTTGCGACAAATTCGTAACATGCTGACCACGCTGATGCTCAGCCAGGGTGTGCCGATGATGGTCAGTGGTGATGAATGTCGCCGGACCCAAAAGGGTAACAATAACGCCTACTGCCAAGACAACGACATCAGCTGGTTCGATTGGCGACTGGTGGAAAAAAACCGCGACTTGGTGCGTTTCACCTCCGCCCTGATTAAATTCCGTCGCGATCAACCGACCGTGCGTCGCAAAACGTTCCTCACGGGTAAACCGTCCGAGGGCCGGCAAATGCCCGACCTCTCCTGGTACAGTCCCTCCGGTCAACCGCTGGCCTGGGACCAAAGCCAATTGGCGTTGGCCGCCTTCGTTACCGCTCCACCGCTACCCGATGATCCCGAACGACGCGGCCGCGATGTCCTGATGTTGCTGAATTCCTCCGGTGATCCAGTCGAATTCCATCTGCCGGAACAAGGCCGCGGTTTACAGTGGAACTTGTTTGTCGATACCTCCGCTCATGCACCGGCTGACATCTTTCCCGAACTCGATGGCCCCGTGCCACCGAGCAATCGGAAAGTGGAAGTCTGTTACAAGAGCATGAAGGTCTATGTCAGCGAACCGCTGCACCGCTAGTTCGCTGCACCGCTAGTTGCGTGGGGCTTGAGGTTGCTCCCCAGTCGATTCCAAATTAAATTCCGGCAGCGGTTCGGCTGCCGGTCGTGGGGCCTCCCAGAGGTCCTCGATCTCTTGCGAATTGGCGCTCCGCCTCAACAGCAGGTACAGCCAACTGACCAGCGACCAGCCTACGGTCACGACGGCAATCTTCGGCAACAGTAGCAATACCGCTTGAGTCCAACGCGGTATCGAATTGCCGGTCGCCGGGTCGGCATCGCTTGCTCCCAGTCCACTCGTCGTTGCCGATTCGACGAGCATCCAGCCGACTTGTCCAACTCCCGCTGCCAAGCGGGATAAGATCAATACCGCAACTAGTCCCAATAAACCGTAACCGACCAATTGTAGCGGTCGCCTTAATACGTATTCATAGCCTCGGCTGATGCCATCAAAGGCGTTGCCGTCGCGTTCCAGTGAGATTGCCGCCCAGGCCAGCGGGATCGCAGCCAGCGAGCCGAACCCAATCAAACTGGCTGCCAGGGCGAAGGGGATCCCCAAGACTTGCAGAGCACCCGATAGGTAGAATCCAACCGCGGGGATCTTCACCGCCATCGCGGTCAACCAAAAATAAAACCAAACGCCAGCCAACACGATCAAGGGAATCAGAAACGCGCCCAAAAAGGCGGGCAGCCGGGCGGCGACCAAACGCATCAATTCCCAGCTCCCCATCGGCAATCGACCAGCCATCGCCAGCCCGCTTTGCCGCATCAACATCGCCGCTGGGAATACCCAAATCGCGATCAAACCCAACTGCCGTAACAGCAACCAGCCAATGTCTGTTGTGCTGGTGCCATTCCCCAGCAACGCTATCCAGGGACCGGCAACGGCCGTTACTCCCCCCAACAACCAATTGTCAGCCCAGGCGAACGCCAGCACCAAGGGTTCGCCGGACCGCGCGTCTTGCTGGGGATCAAATAAAGAATCCGTCGTTAGCCAGCCCGCGGCCGTGAGGGCCAAACCGACCAAGAACCAGTGAATTACGCTGGTCGCAGGACGCAGGCAGTCTCCCATCGCCAACCATGGCAACGCGTCCCGCCAGCTCCGCCATCGCAACAAAAATCCCTGTTCCAACGTCGAGACCGGTTCCGTTGCTTGGCCGGCGTCGGCCTCGCTCGGCTGCTGGGGTTTCTGCGCGGTGGGGGGGACCATAATAACGCTGGGAAATAATGCGGTTTGTAACCTTTGTCCGGCGGCACGCCGCTGTCGATCTTTATACCTGCACAGCCGCTCGCGACCAGTCCCCCGCTGCGACCAGTCCCCGGCTGCGACCAGTCCCCGGTAGTGGCCAGTCTCCGGTAGTGGCCAGTCCGCAGCCTTTGCAAATTGCCCCGGCCCGGCAAATTTCCCATTCGCCGCAATTGACGCATTTTCTCGCGACTACCATCGCTCCGCTATTTGCCGCCGTTATGCCAAGGGGGGTAGCGAAGTGGGAAGTATCCCTATCTAATGAACATCTGGCGCTTTCCCCCAAGCTGACACATATATGGATAACTGTTTTGAAGTTTGCGATTTGTAACGAAACGTTCGGTGATTGGCCCTTAGAACGCTCCCTCGAGTTTGCCGCCGAAGCAGGTTATACCGGCTGGGAAGTGGCACCATTTACACTCGGCGAGGATCCATTGGCCCTATCCGGTGTCGAACGAAATCAGTACCGCACGGATGTATCCCAGGCCGGTCTCGAAGTCGTCGGCCTGCACTGGTTGTTGGCGAAAACTGAAGGCCTCCAGCTAACCAGCCCCGATGCCCGCATCCGCAAGGCAACTTCCCAGCACCTCATTGATTTAGCCCACCTCTGTGGTGAACTCGGCGGCAAGGTGATGGTCCTCGGGTCTCCTCAGCAACGCAACATTGCTGACGCGATTTCGGTTCAAGAGGCCTACATGCATGCCGCTAACGTGCTTCGCGCGGTGCTCCCCACTTTGGAAAAAACCGGGGTAAAGATTGCCCTCGAACCGCTCGGCCCGGAAGAAACTAATTTTGTCAACACGGCCGAAGAAGCTCGCCGCCTGCAAGGCCTCATCGGCAGCGACCTCATCGGTCTGCATCTCGACATGAAGGCGATGAGCAGCGAAGAAAAATCAATGCCCGAGCTGATTCGTGAAAACCAAGACTGGTTGCTTCACTTCCACGCCAACGATCCCAACCGCCAAGGGCCCGGCATGGGCGACACCGAAGTCGCTCCCGCCTTCGAAGCCTTGACCGAAATCGGTTACGACGGCTGGGTCAGCGTCGAAGTGTTCGATCACGAACCAGGTGTGGAACGGCTCGTCAAGGAAAGTATGGCCAACATGCAAGCCGCCGTCATGGCCAGCTAGTGCCAGTGTTCAAGTAGTGCCAGCATTCAGCTCGATTCGTCAACGCTGAATGCTGCATGATCGCTCACACCCCGACCTCACAATTCCGCGATCGCGGCTTTCCAACGAACGATGCGGTTCGTTAAATAACTAATCGCATCGACCAACTCTTTCGGTGCTGCCGGTTTGATGAAATATTCGTCGGCACCCATCGTAAAGGCGGATCGAATCGCGTTCGGCGAATCGTGCCCCGTAACGATGATCACTTGGATCAACGGATCGAGTTGCTTGATTTCTTTCAACAAATGAAAGCCATTCTTTTCATCCATGTCCAAATCGGTGATCACCACATCTTGATGCTCGGTTCTGACAATGTTCAATGCCGAAAGCGCATCGGTCGCTTGGCGAATCGCGGCATCCTCACCAAAGAATGCTTCCACCTGTTTGCTTAATAAGCGCAATATCGACTGGTCATCGTCAACGATCAACAGCCTTAAATTAGTGGTGGCTGTAACCTCTGCTTGCTCAGCGCTGGCTGTCATTGTAGCCCACCTTTCGCTCTGTTCGAATTAGAATCAACGGGTTGCCTATGTTTCTTCGTGCTGCACTCTTGCCGTCCCTGGATGAAGATCTCGCGGTTGTACAATAGCGGGAAATAAAACATGCAACTCGTCAGCATGCTGAACGGCGAAATCCATTCCAGCACCCGCTGTTCTCCTTGCTGAGCCGATGTTCGCCCGCGTTTTGCCAAGCCACCGTCTCGACGGAATCGGCCAGCTTGCCGGAGGCTGCCGTCTTGCCGGGGCGACCCTCCACGGACGTCGCGGATTGGTCTGTCCAAACGTAGCAATGCCAGTTTTCCCAGCCAACCGCGACCTAATTCACTTACGTTTTGCATGATCGAATTCTCCTAGCAGGGCCTGCAGTTGTCAGGTTATCCAAAGTAGCGATCCCAGGGACTCGCCGTCGTCGCTTTCGGCGCGTCAACATCTTTTTCGCGAGCAGGCTCCGGCGTGGGCACCTCCCGCTCCGTCACGTGATTCACTTGCTCCTCGGCTCGCGTCAGTTTTTCCAGCTCCAACAAGTCGGCCGCCACCTGCTGCTCTACCCTGGCGACGTCCCCACTGGAGACTTCCTGACGTGTCTCAATCGCTCTCGCGTCCTGGTGCTGACGCTGTTGCTCCGCGGTTGCGATCTCACCTGCCAGTCGTGATAACTCGCCCTGCAGTCGCTCGAGTGACCTCTCGGTTTCGAGCCGTGAAGTTGCCATCGCTGCCTGGCGTGACTGTTGGACTTCAATCGCCTTCCGTATTTCTTGCTCTTTGCGTTCCAAGGCATCACCCTCCACACGCAAGCTGCCAACAGCCGCGCTCAATTGCGTCCGTTCCATCGCCAACGCGTCGATCTCCGACTGCATCGTGGCCCGTTGACTTTCCAACTGACCGGCAGATGCTTCAAGACTCGCCTGTTGTGACACCAACGACTCCAGCTGTGCAGCCAACTTTTCCCGTTGCTGTGTCGACTCGCCGATCTCTTCGCACAGCAGCGTCTTCTGACTTGCCAACTGGTCAA
>CAZHTX010000084.1:4178-10114 GCA_964535475.1 uncultured Pirellulaceae bacterium | reverse complement strand
CAACTTCAGCCTGCATCGCAGTTCGCTGACTTTCCAACTGACTTGCCGATGCTTCAAGACTCGCTTGTTGTGAAACCAGCGACTCCAGCTGTGCAGCTATCGTTTCCCGTTGCCCCGTCGACTCGCCGATCTCTTCGCAAAGCAGTGTTTTCTGGCTGGTCAATGCGTCAATCTCAGCTTGCATCGCGGCCCGTTGACTTGCCAACTGACCGGCCGATGCTTCAAGACTCGCTTGTTGCGAAACCAACGACTCCAGCTGCGCAGCCAGCGTTTCTCGTTGCTGCGTCGACTCGCCGATCTCTTCGCACAGCAGTGTCTTCTGGCTGGTCAATGTGTCAATCTCAGCCTGCATCGCAGTTCGCTGACTTTCCAATTGACCGGTGGCCGACTCCAGACTTACCAGTTCGTCTTGCCGACGGCCTCTCTCCAGTTCCTGCTGCTGTATTCTCTGCCCTAACTCCAATGTCTCTACTTGCAGAGCTTCCGCCCGCTGTTGACGTTCCTCACAGATTGCCAACAGACGCGAGCTTTCTTCCTCAGCGATGATCGTTTTCTCTTGCGCACTCTGCAAACTCTGCTCGGCGCTGCTGGCCTGCTCTCGAACCTGACTGAGGTAACGCTCCCACTCCTTGCTGATACTTTGCGCTTCCTTGACTTCTGATTCGAGTTCGGTCAACCTGGCCTCAGCCTGATTCAGTTCGTGCGTCTGTTCGGCTAGCTGAGTTGACATCGCTTGTTGCTGCTCCGCTAATTGTTGTGTTTCCGAATTCCGCAGAAGCAATAGCTGTTCCGCATCATCCAATTGCTGTTGAGAGCCAATTAATTTGATTTCCAGATCGGCAATCTGACTGGTTATCTCCTCTAGGCTCGCTCTTAACTCTAGCTTCTGCCTTTCATCAAGGTTGATACTATTTCGCTGAGCATCGATTTCTTGTTGCAAAGTCTCATGCTCTAGCTTTGCAGCCTGTAATGAACCTTGCATCGCATCCGCTGTTGCATTATCTGCGGCACAGCGGACCGAAATTAAATCTTGAGCTTTCCGCAATTTTAAACAGACACCCCACCAATGATCAGCCGCTCGCTCAAACTCACTGCGCTGCGTGGCCAGCTCACTAACTGCCGCAGTCAATGCATCTCGGTGCCCCACCAACTCGGCGTTCGCGTCGCCAAGCTCGCTGTTTTGACTGCTTAATTCAAGATTCCGGCCAATCAACTCCGCATTTTGATCACTAAGCTCCCCGTTCTCGCGACTCAACTCAAGGTTACTGAGGTTAAGCTCTTGATTCGCAGTGCTAAGATTATCGTTTAACGCACTCAGCTCGACGTTGCGGGTACTCAAATCATTATTTTGAATGCTCAACTCACTGTTCTGCGTACTCAACTCACTGTTCTGCGTGCTCAGCTCAATGTTTTGCGTACTCAGCTCATTGTTATGCGTACTTAGATCACTGTTTTCCGTACTCAGCGCACTGTTTTGGGAATTGAGTTCAGCGTTGAGGGTGTTAAGCTCATCATTCTCAGTGCTTAGCTCACTGTTTTTGACGCTCAACTCATCATTCCGAGTACTAAGCTCGTTGTTTTGAGTACTTAACGCTATGCTTTGATCGTTCAGTTCACCATGTTGTCTGTTAAAGGCATCGTTTTGTGTAATTAGTTCATTTTGCTGATCGCTCAGCTTGCCGATTTCATCGCTCAGCTCTTTCTGCTGCGTGATCAGACCATTGTGTTGGTTGCTCAGCTCGACATGTTGCGTGACGAGCTCTTGATTTTGAACGTTTAGCTTTTCATTCTCCGCTGTAAGTTCGTCATTTTGAGCGAGCAACGTTTCGTGTTCTGCCAAGGCCTTTTCGGCACTTCGAAGTTCGACCCCAAGTTCGGCCAAGGTCGTTTTTCGCTCTTGGATCGAGGCCGTGTGTTCGCTCAATAATTCCTCCAGCGAACGAATGCGATCTTGAGCGGAAGTAGCTCGCGATTCGAGTTTTTCGCACTCACTGCTTATCTCGTCAACAGCTTCCTGTTTAGAGATCAACAGCTGGTCGAGTTCCGCGACGCGTGCTTGATGTTGCTCGGCGGTCGCCGTGAGGGTTTCGCTTTGCTCGGCTAGGGCTTTCGTGTTGGCCTCGGCTTCGGCTTGCTCGGCAATAGCCGATTTCTGTAATTCAAGTTGCTTTTCTAACTCATGCTCAATTCGCTCAAGCTCAACCTTCCGATTGATGATCTCTGCTTCCAAGTCGGTAGCTTTTGATTCCAAAGCCTGGCTATGTTGTTCCGCTGCTTCGTTTTTCGTCGCCAGCTCAAACTGGATTTGCTGGCACCAAGATACCTCTTCCTCGGCGGCGCGAATCATATCACGCTGCATGGCCTGCGAAGTCTCTTTGGTAGCCTGCAGTTCCGCGGCGAGATCGCTTTGCTGTTGTTGCAGCGTTTGTCGTTCCGTCTGTAGTTGGGCGATTTGCTCCTTGACTTCATCAAGTGCAGCCAACGCCAGGGCTAAATCTTTGGTGGTTTGATCGAATTTCGCTTGCTGGTCGGCAAGTTCCACGTGCGTGCTGCGGATCTGATCACAAAACTCGCCGCATTCCGCCTCTAAACTTCCGCGAATCCGCGTTTGCTGTTGGCAATCTTCGATCAATTGCATCAGCGTTGCTTCGCGTGATTCAATCAACCGGGAAGCTTCGCGGCATTGATGATGGAGTTCGCCGGTGAGCTTGGCTTGGAAGGCTTGTTTGCGCTCCAAATCCTCGAGCGTGGATGTTGCCGTGGTGACTCCTCGACGCAATTCCTCCGCCTCTTGTTGTAGAGAGGCACGTTCGCTCCGCAACGACTCATTTATTGATTCCGTTTCAGTCCGTTGCGTTTGCAGTACAACGAGTTCCGATTCCTGTGACTCGACTTGTTCTCCTAAATCTTGTTGCTGCTTTGTCAGGGACTGGTTGTTTTCTTCCGCTTGCTCGTTCCGCTTGGTCAGCTCGGCCAGTTGCTCGGAAAGCTCAGCGATCTGCGTCTCGGCTTCTTGTTGTTGTGCGGTGACTTCACTGAGTGCCTCGCTCGCAGCCTGCAGTTCTTGTTGGCTGACCAACAGTTGTTCTTGATACTTCTGCTCCGCCGCCGCCTCTGCCTGTTCGATCTCAGCTTGCCTAGCCACCCACTCGGATTCCTGGCGATCAAACTGGGCGCGCGATTCCTCGACTTGAAGGTTTAACGCTAGGCGTTCTGCTTGAGTAGATTGCAAGAGCTCCTTGAAACCGATGATTCGGTCGAGAGCCTGGGCGAGCGCTGAATCAGAGGGTGTGTTCTTAAGCAGCGCCAGATCGGCCATGCCACTGACAACGACTAGCGCCGATAGAAAGAAATGCCCCAGGCAAAGTGTGAGCAACTGTGAATAGCTGGCACCTTGCCAAAGCGCGAGCAAGCCTGTCGTGGTGCAGAGTAGCGTCACCACCGCTCCTAAACCAAGAGTCAGTTTGCTGAGACGCGGTCGCTGGGAGTTTCTCAATTCACGGATGCGATCAGCTCGCACCTCAAACTGGCCGGGTAGCGCCTCCAACAACTCGGTTAGCTTGTCGACTTGTTCCTCACGCTCGTTCATCGACTCCGCCTCGCTGCAACGCCACGCGATCGATGTTATCCAATTTCTCTTCAATGCTCTCCAGCCGAGAAGCCAGCATGGCTGCCTGCTCGCCAATTCCGGCAAGCGCGCTGGGGGTCTCCTTCTGCAGCTTTACATTCCACCAATCCATGCCGATCTCTTTCGCCTTTTCGATGGAGCAGACGACGAGCCGGACTTGGATCGTCAATAATTCAATGTCCACCAGTTTGACGCGAATATCCCCGGCTATGACCACGCCCTTGTCAAGTACGCGTTCAAGGATATCGGCGATGGAGGAGGATGAAGTTGCCGAAGGAAGTGCAGCGCGTGTCATGGAGATGTCCCGGGAAGGAAACGGAGGTTAACCATGATTTCTTCGTAACGAGACGCCATGAACGGCAAGGAAAACATTAGGTGTGCTGGCTTTTGCACACTTTGCAGTCTGGGAGAAGATGATTGCGCCCCACGTATAACGCTTATACTAGCTTTCCCAACGCTCCCAAGTCTAAATTAAGATCATCGCGGCTAACGCCAAACGATTCGCACAGCTGATCAATCGCCTCGGATTGTTTTTGCAAGCAGACACCCACGTTTTCCACTTCTTCATCAGTGATTGTGCCGTTGTCCATTCGGCGTATTGCTTGTCTTTCCAACAATTCATGCAACAGATTGACGATTGCCAAAGCCAAGCGTCCAATCCCGGCGGCGGCATTTTCGGCGTTTATTTCAACCTTTGGCAACGCACTGGCGTCACACGGTTGCAACTCTTCACTTGTGATAGCCACTCTGTTTATTCCTGAGATGGGGGCGGGGACAACGGTTGCTGAGAAGTTTCCGCAGGCGAATTCTCGGCCGCCTGTTGGTCTGCAATGGCATCAATCGCACATAGCAGTCCCTTGAGGCCGACGAACAGCAAGTCCACCCCCGCAACGGAGATGGTAATTTCACCTTCCGCGGCAATACCGGTCGTTAGCAGGCGATCAAGAGCGTCGCACAGTGAGTTGCCACCACTGGTTAGATTCCCGTTTGCATCGAGGCTATCGGTGGGAACTGTTTCTGTGTCACTCATGCCTGCTACCCCCTGCTGCGCCGAGAAAGAACTGATTATCTTCTTTTTCGGCGCTTCAGGATGATGAGAATCAACCAAGCAGGCAGATGATCGATTATGCAGATGATCGTATCGTCGCCTACGCTTCCTCGAAGGATTCCAGCAGGTCCAGGATTGCCTGCTCTTGCTCGTCAAAGGCATCTTCATCCAAGGTGCCAGCTTCGAATTGACGATGCAAATCGGTCAATTGATCCATCAAGGTCAGCCGTTGCTCCTCTTTTTCCTGCTCGGCCGCTTTTGCCACTTCGCGTGCCAAAAACATCATTCCCTTGAACGGGCTCTTAGCGATATCATCGAGAACAAACATTGCAACATCCTTTGTTTAAGTGTCAATCGATAACGACAGAGCCACAAAGCTATAGGGCGGCCAGGGACCGCTGAACGAGAAGCGAAATGCTTCGTCAAAATTGCTAGCCACATGCTGCAAACTTGTCTCGAATGCTTCCACATCCGCTCGGTTTACCAAACAGGCCAGACGGGCGATTTCAAAATCGCTGCGGTGCGGCTGATCCAGGATTTCCGCGGTGACATCTTGCAATTCCCCACACACCGCATCGGTGTGCTCTGCCCGCTCTTGGTTTCGCAGTTTCTCGAACAATTGCCCAACGGCTATCATTTCATCACGAGTCGCTTGGCCGCTGGCGATTTGCTCACGATATTGATCCAATTCAGGATAGCGTTGCACAAATGACGCAAATACATCCTCGCATTCCCATTGCAACACCAGCGTCATTTCTACTTTATCGGCAACACGATTTAGTTGGTCTCTTAACTTGTCACCGTTGGCCTCAATCAGTTGCTGCAACTGCTCCAGGTCGTCAGCCACCATGCCGAAAGACACTGGAAGCATCCCGACCCGGTTGGCCAGTGAAGCAACAACTTGTTGGTGGGCCGCCAGGTTTTTGCGTTGCGGGCGCAACTTTCTGGCTGTGCTTCGTGAGAAGATGACCGCGAGGTCTTCAATTTGTAAGACTTCGGCCGGTTGGTCCTCCAGGCCAGTCAACTCCAGTTCCGCGATGGCTTCGATATCTCGTGCGTCGGCGAACGCATAAAGATAGAGTCCAGTTTCAATGGCTGCGGCAATCGACATGATTAATACCCCCCCGGGTGCTTAGTAAACAAACTAAAAACTATGCTTAGAACCTATCCGAAAACCATTAGCCGCTTTGGCGCTAGCCGCGGTTCATTAGCCGCTTTGGCGCTAGCCGCGGTTCATTAGCCGCTTTGGCGCTAGCCGCG
>CAZHTX010000084.1:0-4078 GCA_964535475.1 uncultured Pirellulaceae bacterium | reverse complement strand
AGCCGCTTTGGCGCTAGCCGCGGTTCATTAGCCGCTTTGGCGCTAGCCGCGGTTCGTTAGCCGCTTTGGCGCTAGCCGCGGTTCTTTCGGGTTTTCGGATAGGTTCTTAGTATGAAAAAGTCGAGGTTGAGTTGACTTTCCCCTGTGGCAAACGGTTTGCCTTGGGCCCGGTGACGGGTTCAAAGGCGGTCATTTGCTCACGCTGTTTGAGATGACCGGCGATCGCTACCTGTTCGTCTGTCAAGACGGCGATCCGTGTCTCCACAGTCGCCAACCGCTCGAGCAGGCAACGTCGTTCTTCAATCCGCCGCGCCCGTTCAATCTCAATCGCGGTTTGCTTCATATAGAGCGTGTGAGTTTCGGTTGCTGCGCTGGTGCGCGCGCTACCGTGCGTGCGAATGCTGCCAAGGCTGCGAATTTTGTGTGTGAAATTTGGCATATTATTTGATTCCCTATTTAGTTCACGTCGGCAGCGAAATCAGCGGTCTCCAGCTCCCGCTGGAGACTGGGAACATTCGCTGGTGGCTTCGGTAAACGGCTTCCCGCGTGGTGTTGGAGTTGAACACTAGTATCTGTCGCAAGCTCGTCGAGCTCGGCTTGGATAGCCATCAAGACCGGTTCTTCAGGAACCTTGATCGATGGTGTTGACGAGTTGCTTTGTGTCTCCACCTTAGGAGTGGCTGCTGGTGCTTGGCGGCGGACGATATCCAACAGCTCTGCTTCGCTAATCTTGCCGGCAGCCTGACGACTGGCGGGAAAACGCAACACGTCGAGACAGGTTGTGGCAAAGACGGGATCATCGAAGCGAATCTGGCAACCTCTGAGCTGCACGACTCGCGCGATTGCAATCGCGCTTCGCACGGTGGGGCCGTGCGTGGTTCCGCAACGCTCTCGTATGCATCGCACGATGCCGATTATTTTCTTCGCAGCATCGACCGTGCAGTTTGCTTTGGCTTGCAAGATGGCCACTTCAGTCGCCTCATCCGGATGGCCCAACTCCAGCGTGATCATTCGATCGAGCAACGCGTCTTGCGTTTTATGAACACCGACGTATTCCTCGGGATTCGAAGTGAAAATCGCCCGAAATGTGGGATGAACGCGCAAGTAGTCCCCTTCGCCGCTGGCCGCGGGCAAGCTGAGGATGCCCTCTTCCAAAACACTCAGGAAAGGATTGTTAGCCGTCGCGGGCGAGCGGGTAAACTCGTCATAAATCAAGGTGTGTCCCAACTGACAAGCACGCGTCAAACGGTTGCCCTTCCAGTTCAATGAAACCGATTCCTCGGATTTGACGATGGAGCTAATGTAGTTGTCGCGGATGGAAGTGCGTTTAAAGCCAGCTTCACGCCCGACTAAATCGGCAGAGCTGAATTCGTCATCACCATGCAACATAATGCAGGGCTGGCCAATCAAGGAGGCGATATGCAAAGCTAGAGTTGTTTTCCCGGTACCTGCTGGTCCTGATAGGTGCAGGGCATAGCCAAGCCCCAAGTAGGCCAGCGCCCGTTCCGCGATACTTTTCACATACTCGGTGGCAACGAACTCGGGTCCGGCGCTGGGCACAAAGCCACAGCTCATGGATTCTTGACTGGATGACTTGGATGATTCGTTCATAACACTTGTCCGCGGTTTACTTGCAATTTCGATTATACGTTGCTAACTACCGAACCCGATTCGCTGGGCAGCGATGCGGGTGGCGTCGGTAGGCTTCGCGGGGCGTTGGGAGCCGAGAATGAGAAGGTTCCAGGTGGCCGCATCATCGGTGCAGCCGCCGGCGTGGCAGGTGCGATCGCCGGTGCGGCCGGTGAAGCTGTGGGTTGCCTGTTGCCAGCAAATGTCGAGACAGCAGCAGCGCGGGAGCCTAGCCAGCGGCGTGTCTGCCGGGAGCGTGTGAATAGCTCGCTGAGTTGTCTGCGGTGAGCATTCTCGAGTGCTTTGCTGCTGTTTCGCAAATTTGCCAGTGAGCTGCGGCGCAGTTGGGCAACGGAGCGTCGAATGTCGGCGAGTTTGTTGGTTCGCGAACTGGCGAGGTTACGTGAACTCTGCTGACGCTCACGTCGTTGACGGCTCATTAATCCTTTCAGTGAGCTACTTTGCTGTCGCCGAAAGGTTGATAGATCTTGCCGCAGCAAACGTGCTCGCCTGGCGTTTTGATCTTGCCAACTTCGACGTAAACCTTGGACTTGGCGGCTGAGCTCCACCCTGCTCCGACGGATGGAAGCGATAAATCGTTGACGCTCGCGACGAGCCAGTTGTACTTGCTCGGCCCATGTCTGACTTTGTTTCTTGGCGTCCATCGTCGTACTCACCCGTGCCGTTACAATAATGTGTTTAGATGCCTGTCTTGGTCGTTCTCTCTCGCCCCCCGGCAAGTCGTGCATCGGCGGGCCAATCTGACCCACCGAAGTGCACGATTTTGCTTTTCGCACTTTAGGCCGGTGCTGCAGCTGTAGCGGTCAGGCCAATGGCTTCTGCATACTTCAGGTAGGTTTCTACCGATGCGATTACGATCCGAGCTTCCACGCTCAGCAACTCGATACCGACCAGCGATACCTTGGCCCAAACGTCGACCACGACACCCTTGTCAAGAATGCGGTCAACGACTTCAGCCAAGCTGGACGAATCAGTGGTTTTTTGAACTGCGGCCATATCTATGTCCCCTATTTAAAGTGAAGGTCAAATGGAACGATTCCAAATTGAACATTGTCCCGCGGCAGATGCGCGTTAGGTTGACACCATAAACTTCGCCGGTCTTGCCGATTGGGATACTAAGAGATACGACATGGTTAATTCGAGGCCCGATTTGCTTTCTTCTTTTGCACCAAGACGCATTTGCGAATCTCTTTTTGTGCGGTTTTGATCTCGCATTTGCACACTTTGTGAAAGAAAGCGTGTTTCCTGACTGAACACCTCCGCGTAAGTCATCAATTAATACGGAATCAGCCGGAATGCGGCAGCGTCCGGTTCCCCGGAACCGTGAGCTAGCGCTCAACGGCTGATATGACCGAAAGGAACCGCGAGCTGGCGCTCAGCGGCTGATATGACCGAAATCCTCAGGCGGCATCCATCTCAAGGCCATGCGCAAAACTATAAGCGGGCCAGGGGCCGGTGAGTTCTAGTTGCATCCCGTGGGTAGCATCGGCCTGTTGATTCCAAGTCTGCACAAACCTGGCTAGGGCGTTTGCCTGCTCCGTATTAGATAATAATGAAAACGAAGCAATGCGTTGTCGTTGGTCAGCAGCCTGTTCAAGATTTACGGGACGCTTTTCCACCCATTCGCTGGCATAATCGTGGATGCTAGCCCGCACCTCGTTAGTCATCTTCGCGAGCCAATCTTGCCACCGCTGTTTGTGGAGCAAGTTGGCACGTCGTGCAAGCAAATAATTAGCCCCCGCAGGCCGCTCTGCTGCTTGCTGGGCTTGCTGTCGCTGGTGCTCCAAATGTTCGCGAGCTTGCTGGGGAATGCAATGCAAAGATAGCCCCCATTCATGGTGCCCCGCAGCGCGAGAAAAGAATGACTGCAGCTGGTTAAGGCTGCTGTCCAGCTCTGCCCGTAGCGCCGCGAAACTACTAAAGAGAACGCCAAAGGAAAGCGGGCAGACATCCCCGCGCGCCGCGATCTGTTCCAAGACTTGTTGGTGTTTAATCAACCGCGGAGTTAGCCATTCGATATTAGCGAGGTTCTTTTCCCCCGCCTTGCCGGTATAGTCGCTACGGTCTACCAGGGAGTACCAGACGAGCACCTCTCCCAGTTGCTCGACCATGACACCAGGCAGGTCAGCAAAGCAATCGCCTCCCTGCCCGTTGTCAAGTTGGGCTAATGAAAACCCGTAAACATAGACTGCTTGTTCAGTTTCCGTCGGAAGTTGAGAGGTGTGGTTCATCAGCTTGGATCCTTCCAACATGAGGTGCAAATGCTTGGGCAACATCATCGGGGCTGATTACTAATTCGCCGCCTGAGGGCAATACCGCACCTGAAACTTCGCGACGGATAGCGTTCCGCGCTGCGCGACTCGCTAACGCAGCCAAATCGGCCCCTGAAAGGTTTTCGGCACGTGCGGCCAACTCCTGCAGATCAACT
>CAZHTX010000083.1:0-15406 GCA_964535475.1 uncultured Pirellulaceae bacterium | reverse complement strand
AAACCGAATCGCCTAAAGGCTAGACACCAGCGCACGAGCGCAAACCGAATCGCCTAAAGGCTACACACCAGCGCACGAGCGTAAACCGAATCGCCTGAAGGCTAGACACCAGCGCACCGGTAGCTAGCCAGTCATGGCTCCACTGGCACAAGGCCAGCGGTGGCCAGTGCTCGCCTTTTTGTGGAAGAGCAAGCGATTGGGGACAATCGCTTTACATTACAATCGCTTTACACTAACAAACTGGCTGTGATTTGCTCGGGGCTTACGACCCCTTTGTCAGTAATGATCGCCGCGATGAGCTCGGCGGGAGTCACGTCAAAAGCTGGGTTGTAGACGGCCACGCCGGCGGGAACGGTGGTGGTGCCGAAAGGGTGCGTGATTTCCTCGTCAGCGCGATACTCAATCGGAATCTCACTGCCCGATTGTAAGGTTAAATCGAAGGTATTATGTGGTGCAGCCACATAAAAGGGAATGTTATGATGTTTGGCCAGCACGGCCAAACCATAAGTGCCAATTTTATTCGCCGCGTCGCCGTTGGCTGCAATCCGGTCAGCCCCAACCACCACGGCTCCCACTCGCCCCTCACGCATAACTTGGGCGGCCATTGAATCACAGATAACCGTCACGTCGACTCCCGCTTGACTCAATTCCCAGGCTGTTAAGCGAGCACCTTGCAGCAACGGCCTGGTCTCATCGGCGTAAACCTTCAGTGCTGGATTGACGTTGTGAGCCGCGTAGATCACGCCCAGCGCCGTGCCATACTCGCTGGTCGCCAACCCGCCCGCGTTGCAGTGGGTAATCACCCCCTGGCAATCCGCCAGCAGCGGAGCACCATGTTGACCAATCCGTCGACACAACTGACGGTCGTCATCATGAATGGCAATCGCTGTGTTCAGCAACTCGGCCGGAGACGACGCCTCGACCAACGGCCGCATGCGGTCGAGCGCCCAAAATAAATTGACCGCCGTCGGCCGGCTGGTTGCCAAATAATCGATCGCCCGCAGCAGACCGGCGGGACTGGGATCGGCTTTGGCTGCCAATACAACCCCATAGGCCGCCGCAATGCCAATCGCCGGCGCACCACGGACGGATAGTTGACGAATCGCTTGCCATACCTGCTCCACCGTTTGACAGTCGAGCATCTCCAGCGCTGCCGGCAAACGGGTTTGATCAATCAGGCGAAGGTGACCCGTTTCGTCGCCGATCCATTGCAATGTTTGCGGCGGCAGTGTTTGTGAAGACATCGATTAAGCTGCGATGGGGTGGTAAGGCATGTCGAATGTTTCGGCAACCGGCAGATAGGTTACTTTACCGGCCAAGATGTTTGCCGACTCGGTAATCGCCGACACGTTGTGAACGGCGTCATCGATACCGCGTGTTGCCAACTGCATGACATAGGGCAAAGTAGCGTTGCAGAGAGCAAACGTGCTGGTGCGGCCAACCGCGCCGGGCATGTTGGTCACGCAGTAATGCACCACTTCGTCGACGATGTAAGTCGGCTCCTGGTGCGTCGTCGGTCGACTGGTTTCAAAGCAACCTCCCTGATCGATCGCCACGTCAATGACCACGCTGCCGGGCTTCATTAAACGCAGGTCTTCACGTCGCACGAGATGAGGCGCTTTGGCACCAGGGATCAAAATCGAACCGACCACCAAGTCGGCCACTTTGAGCTGTTCGAGGATCATGTGGCGATCACTGAACAACACGTTGACGTTGGCCGGCATGGTATCGTCGAGATACCGCAGGCGATCGAGATTCACGTCGAGAATGGCCACATCGGCTTGGAAACCAGCCGCGATGCGAGCCGCGTTGGCTCCTACGATGCCACCTCCCAAGATCGTGATGTGGGCGGGAGGAACGCCGGGGACACCGCCCAGCAAGATGCCGCGGCCCATCTGCGGGCGCTCGAGAAATTTAGCCCCTTCCTGAATGCTCATCCGGCCGGCAACTTCGCTCATCGGCGTCAACAAAGAGAGCCGTCCGAGGTGATCTCGCAGCGTCTCGTAGGCCAAGCAATTCGCGCCCGATTCGACCATCGCCGTCGTCAGATCACAGCTGGCCGCGAAATGAAAGTAGGTAAACAGGGTTTGGCCGGGACGAATCAATGGCCACTCTTCTGGTTGCGGCTCTTTGACTTTGACGATCAACTCGGCCTGCGCAAAAACTTCAGCCGCGCTGGCCACCAATTTGGCGCCGGCTCGCAGATACGCGTGATCGGCGAGCCCCGAACCTAAGCCGGCTCCCGCTTCGATTAACACCGTATGGCCACGTTGCGTCAATTCCTCGACTCCGACAGGCAACATGGCGACACGATACTCGTCCAGTTTCACTTCACGCGGTACGCCAATAATCATTTTCAGGCCTATTGTTCGGCACGAGAGGAGCGGATATTGATCTTCCGGAATACTGTACGCGACCGACGACCATTTCGCTAGAAAGCTTTATGAACGATCCTGCCAAAAACCTGTCGCACCCGCGCGAGCATTCCTCCAAGCTGGCAAACTTGCTGCGGCTATTTGGCCCGGCCAGCCTAGTCACAGCCTCGGCGGTCAGCTGGAGCGCACTGGTCACAATGACGCAGGTCGGTGGCGTGGCCGGTTTTCGCTTAATTTGGTTGATCGTGATCAGCTGTTTTCTCCGAGGGTTTATCCAATTTGAGCTGGCCCGCTACGCGCTAAGCCGAGGTCGCAGCGGCCTGGCAGCACTTGCCGAAGTCCCCGGTCCGGCGATCTCGGGGCGGGGAAATTGGCTGATTTGGTGCTGGGGTCTGATGTGGCTGGCCAGCATTTGCCAATTGGGAGGCTTGATCGGTGGTGCCGGCAGCGGCTTGGCAGTGGCAGTTCCGGTGACCGAGATTGGCCGCGATTATAACCGGTTGGCACTCCTGCGAATCGCTCAAGAGGGGCAAGCCAGTCGGTCGCGACTGCAACCGATCACCAGCGCCCCAGAGCCTGTTTCAGATAGCAACTCAGCAGTACCCACGGGGACAACTGCGGCCGAACTGGAGGCGGC
Organism: uncultured Pirellulaceae bacterium; assembly: GCA_964535475.1. Taxonomy (GTDB): domain Bacteria; phylum Planctomycetota; class Planctomycetia; order Pirellulales; family Pirellulaceae; genus Laterigemmans. Next base: position 12,394 of record CAZHTX010000083.1, on the reverse strand, counting down.
CTTAGAGCGAATGCAAGCTGCTTACGATCGGAAATACACCACCGAAGTGGACGGGCAACGCCGCATCCGCTCGCCAGCCGACGCGATGCTCTGGTCCAGCCTGCTGGTCGCCGTTGGCACCCTACTGCTCGTGCTGCAACCAACCCGCTGGTTAACAGGAGTGGCGATCAGTTTGGTGACGGTCACGTTGGGGTTGTTAGTGGCACTATTTTTCGGATTACAGAGTCAGCCCCAGTTTGCCATCACGGCCGGAGAACTCGCCTCCGGATTCACTTTTCGCTTTCCGCTTTCACCAACTGGCGAACCCGCATTTGAAATCGCTTGGGCCGCCTGTGCCCTGGTCGGCGTCGGCTCGCTGGAACTCGTGCTGTTTCCCTACTGGTGTCAACGTCACGAGCCTGGCCCCAACGCAGGCGCGACTGGAGAAGAGGCGGAACGTTCGTCCCGCTGGAACGCGTGGCTACAGTTCAACACGTGGGTGGCGATCAGCTTAACCACCTTGGCCACGCTGGCATTTTACCTGCTGGGCGCCGCAATCTTGCCGCGCTGGGGCCTAGTCCCCGCAGCCAACGATCTGATCCGAACGTTGTCAGCCGTTTTGATTCCGACACTTTCCAGCGGACTCGCTCAGGCTTGGCTGGCTCTGGCCATCCTCGTGCTGCTGACCAGCTTGCTCGTGATCACGGTCGGCCAGTCCCACGCGTTTGCCGACTGGTTACGCGTGACGGGGATCATCGGTCAAGATGCCGAGAGCGTAAATCGCTGGCAGCGGAGGTTGTGTGGTGCTGTCCCGGTGCTGGCGATTCTGATGTTGCTCACCTACCCAAACCCAGCACGCTTGATCGGCGTCGGCCTGTTCGCACAAGCATTGATGCTGCCACTGCTGGCAATCGCCGCACTCTACTTTCGCTATCACCAAACAAGCGGCAAAAACCAAACAGGCGGCAAGACAAAAGCCAGCTCCCCAGCAAACGACTCCAGCAACTCCTGGTGGGACGCCTGTCTCTGGTTGAGCGCGATAGCTATGCTGATCATCGCAGGTTGGACCCTCTACGCAGGATTGGCAAGCTAAAAACGCAATGCAAAACGATCAAGAGACATCGCCGCTGCGATTTGGTGTTTTGGGCACCGGACGGATCACGCGTCGCTTGGTGGCCGATCTCCAGCAGACGCCGGGGGTCATCGTCACGGGAATCGCCAGCCGGGATGCGACGCGCGCTCGCTGGTACGCCGACCAGTTTGGCATCCCACACGGTTTTCGTGGTTATCAAACGCTGCTGGAAAGCGACCAAATCGATGCTGTCTATCTGGCGCTGCCGCCGGCCGCCCACAGCGACTGGGCACTCGCCGCCGCGCAGGCTGGCAAGCATTTATTGTGTGAAAAACCATTAACGGTCACTTTTGCGGAAGCTCAGCAACTGGATCAGGCTTGTCGCCAAGCAAATGTGTTTTGGCTGGACGCGACCGGTTGGGTGCACCATCCACGCACAGCCGCGATGGAGTCGTTGTGCCGCAGCGGTCGGCTGGGGCAACTGCGTCACATCACCAGTGCCGTGTCCTTTTTCGAACCCTTCCAATCAGACGATCATCGGCTGGAGGAATCGCTCGGTGGCAGTTGTTTGCTCGACCTCGGTTGGTACGCCGTCGGCCTGGCCGTCTGGGCCGCCGGTGGCGTGACACCGCGGCGAGTCGTTGCCAATGGCGTGCGGCGCCGCGGCATTTGCTATCGGGCTTCCGCCTTGCTGGAATTCGAGCATGATTTATCCGCCACGATCCAGTGTGGCTATGATATCGCCACGCGAAAATGGATGGAGGTTGCCGGTGAGGATGCGGCGGTGATCTGCGATGATTTCACCCGGCCCTGGGGCCAGCGCCCGGCTCGTTTCTGGATTCACGATCGCGCCGGTGACGTGGAAAGCCAAGTTGTCGAAGGGCATCAGGAGCAACACATGATCGAAGCGCTGCGGGATGAAATTTGGGGGCGCAAGCAACTGGACTCATTCCGCCGCCAAGCTTTGGCAACCCAAGAGACGATCGCGGCCATCGCCAACAGCCTCTAATTTTTTCCTTCGCTCGCTGGCAGCTCTTTCAGCAGCGGTGACTGAGACAACTCTTCCGCGGTAATCAAACGATTTGATAGCAACGCGGCGGTTAATTGCTCCGCATGGGCCCGCATCTGCTCCGTTGTTTGACTCGTTAATTCCGGCGCCCCATCGGCACCCTGTACCATTCCCATGATCATCGACGCCATGTCGAGGGCCAGACTCGGATTCCGGCCGATTTCTGAGAGTACATCAGCGACCAAAACATTAAGGAGCTCAAGCTGGTTGTCGCAGGCCAAACGCAAGGCATCTTGAGCTTCAGCTAATTGCAACGGCTCTCCGTGGTCTTTCCCGGTTTTCTCGATCGCCTCCTGCCAGATTTTTGTCGCTGATTGAAAGTCGCTTTTGATTCGAGTCAGATTGCCGATGAAAAACAACATTCGATTCAGCTCCGAGCGTGTGCTCGCCATGAATGCGAGTGTGCTGGTTTCCTGAGGAAATTGGTCGCGAATTTCCGCAAATAAACCAATTGATTTGGCAAATTTTTCAGCCGCTTGTTCGTAGCGGTGCACGTGAGCTAGCGTCCGACCCATATTATGAAACGTTCCCGCAACATCCATTCTCGCGCGCACTGAATCAGGCGAACTCTCAACAACGACTGTTTGAATTTGCAAGGCCACTCCGTATTCGTCGATCGATGTATCAATTTCCCCCAAGTCGCGATGCACCAACGCTTTTCCGTTATAAATCAAGGCTAACAACGAACGCATGCGAGGTTGCATTTTTTGAGTGGCCTCCACCAACGTGCTGCCGGTAAAGGGTTGTCGCAAAACTTCTTCCGCCCGGTCATACAAAGCTAAGGATTGCTCCATTCGCTCAACCAATTCCGTTGGCTCAAGCGACTGAGTCAAAAGATATTGATGCAGCGTAAAGGCGTGCAGGTCCAAAACGCGAGCGAAGCTCAAGCGATAAGAAACGACGCTGGGGTTTTCGCTGTTCAACTGTTCCAGTATTTGCTCGGAATCTAGAAACATTTCTAGCGAAGCCTGCGGATCGGTTTGGCGACGTTCGTAAGCGATCGTCATCAGATTGCCGCCCAACAGAAAACGATTCTCTAGTTTTGCTGGACTCTCACTACGTATCGCTCGTCGAACCTCGACCGCTTGGGTCAGTAGTTGCAAAGCTTCGGGACTCGGCGACGTTCCTGATAACGCCTCCAGAATCGTGGCATGCAGTGAAGCAAGATCTCTTTCAACTTCTTGGGCAAGATCTTGCTCGACCTCTTGCCCGATGAGAGGCTGCACGATGGCCTGGGCCGACAGTAGTTTTTCTCGCGCCGTCGCGGTCAGCCCGCGAGTTTTGTCCAACGATGCCAGGGCCAAGTAAGTTTCTGCCAACCAGAGTTCCAATTCCGGAGTCTCGCCAACATCGATGCATGCTTGCATTTTTGAAAATAACGTTTCAAGATACTCAGCAGAACTCGTCAAATCGCCCTTACGAGTCGCAGTGCGTGCGGCTCCCGCGTAAGCGTAAAAAAGCAGAGGTGCATACTCGTTCCGATCGACGGTTGACGGATCCAGTCGGCTGAGGTCCACGATCGCAGCATCGAATAAATCTAGCGCCGCTTGATCGTCCCCGAGTTTGCCAAGCAGGTTCGCGTACCGCGTCCGCGATTCAATCAGCAATGGCAGGGAGCTCTCCGCGTCCGCGTCCTCCAGCAAGGTGCCATAATATTCATAAGCTTTACGTAAAAGCTTACTTCTTAGCGGCTGCAGACCGGGCGAATCCAGCAATTCCTCTTCGCTGACGGTTGTGAAAAAGTCATCGATCGCGTTGAGTGCTTCTTGCCGGTTGGCAATTGCCGCCGACTCATTCATTTCAGCAATCTCCGCCGCTTTAACCGCCGCCTTGCGGGCCGAGTTCGCATCAATCGCAAACCAAGTCGCCGCAGAAGTGCCAATCAACATTGACAAGAATACGACGGCCAGCATGCTGACCACACCACGATGTTTGCGGACAAACTTGCTCGATTTATAGAGCCATGAGGGGGGCCGCGCCTCGATCGGCTCATGATTCAAATACCGCCGAATGTCATCGCCAAGGCTTGCCGCCGACTCGTATCGCCGACTGCGATTTTTCTCCAGCGCTTTGACCACAATCCAATCAAGATCCCCAGCCAGTTGCTGAGTCAGTCGCTTGCTGTCGGTTTGCCGACGTGACGTGATTTGTCCCAACAGATCTTTCCGGGTCGTCAGCAGGCGCGAGCTGGGCTTGGGCGACTCGTGCTCACGGACGTATGCCAATAACTCAATGACCGACTTGTCTCGCAAAGTCTCGTCGTCCAGCGGTGTGCAGCCGGTTAATAATTCGTAGAGGACGATCCCCAAGGCATAAATGTCTGTGCGAGTGTCAATGTCGGCTGAGTTCAAGCCAGCCTGTTCGGGGCTCATGTATTTAAGCGTGCCCAGAACCTGACCATATTCCGTGAACACAGTCTTATCCGTCAACTTGTGCGTAGCGTCCAATGCTTTGGCCAAACCAAAATCAATAATTTTTGGAACTGGTTTGTCGTTGAGTTCGGCAACGAGCACATTCGACGGTTTGATATCGCGATGAATAATACCCTTTTGGTGTGCGTGCTGCACCGCATCACAAACTTGAATGAACAATTCCAAGCGAGCGGTGATTTCCAGGTTCTGGGTATCGCAGTATGTCGTAATCGGCGGGCCAAGCACCAGTTCCATGGCAAAGTAGGGTTGCCCCGAGTCGGTCATGCCAGCATCCAGTATCTTGGCAATACCGGGGTGGTTCATAATTGCCACGGCTTGCCGTTCAGCCTCAAACCGGGCGATGACATCTTTCGTATTGCTGCCCCATTTGACAACTTTCAAGGCTATCCGTCGCTTGATCGGAATGAGCTGTTCCGCCAAATAGACCAGTCCCATACCCCCTTCGCCAATGCGCTGCAGGATCTTGTAACCTGCTACCGACACGTCAGCGTTTGGCGGCTGGTGTCCCGAGACATCACTTTCGTTCGTGAGCAGTGCATCCGTTTGTTCGGGACTCTGAGTCTCAAGGTTATCCGCGTGAGTATCGGGTAACGATTTTTCGATCTCAGGATTCGGCTTTTCGGTCAACGCAATGATCCAGCTTTAACATGTGAAAACGCGACAACGTGTGGGCAGACAACCACAAAGACCACCGTCGCACCCATCCCTTAGGATATCAAGAAATTGCCGCTGTGAGGGTGGCTGGCGAGCATAATTCGGCGAAAGCCACCGCGGGCGGGGGTTCGTCGCCTTTTTCTCCGCGAAAATCCTCAGTTCAACTTTCGGCGGAGCGAAAGGCGACTTTGGGGCTAAGGCTGTTTTTTCAACAACGAGATCAACTGTTGATTGTCCATTTTTCCGGCTGCCTGCGTGCCCGCCATGACGCCGGCCACCAAATCGCGTTTGGCCTCGTGTAAGGAAAGGATCTCCTCCTCTACCGTACCGCGAGCGACAATTCGGTAAACCATCACCGCTCGTTCTTGGCCCATGCGATGCGCCCTATCGGTGGCTTGATCTTCGACGGCCGGATTCCACCAGGGATCCATGTGAATCACGTAATCGGCCGCCGTTAGGTTAAGCCCCGTGCCGCCCGCCTTCAGGGAGATTAAGAACACGTTGGCATCCCCCTCCTGAAAAGCGTCAACGCGAGTTTGACGCTCTTGTGCAGGCGTGGAACCATCTAAATAAGCATAAGTAATCCCGCGCTTGTCGAGCGCTTGGCGGATCAACGCCAAGTGTTTCGTGAATTGGCTGAATACCAAAGCCCGATGCCCCTCGGCGCGGAGGTCTTCCAGCGTCAAACATAATTGATCCAATTTGGCTGACGATTTATCCCAACTCGGATCGACCAAGCCCACGTGACATGCCAACTGACGAAGTCGCGTCAACATCGCCAAAATGCGAATCCGCTGTTCTTGTGGATTCGACAAGTCGGCAATCGTTTCGACTTCACCCAAGGCGGCCAAACGCACTTGCTCATAACGAGCTTGCTCTTCCTTGCTGAGGTCGACGTACAGGTTCATCTCCGTGCGGGGTGGCAACTCCGTTAACACTTCCGTCTTGGTCCGTCGCAACACAAAGGGCTTGAGACGATCCGCCAGGGCGACGCGGGCCGACTCGTTTTGATCTCGCTCGATCGGGGCGGCAAAGCGACCGCGAAACGAATCCCAACTACCGAACACGCCCGGCGAAACAACTCGGAACAAACTCCACAACTCGCCCAAGTGATTCTCCACCGGCGTGCCCGTCAGGCCCAATACCCAGTCGGCAGGAATTTGCTGGATGGCCTGCGAGGTCTTGCTGCGGCTGTTCTTGATGGCTTGAGCTTCGTCCAGCACCAAACTCGTCCAGTTCACTTTCGCGAGCGCTTCCCCATCTCGCAAAGCCAAGCCGTAACTGCAAATCACTAAATCGTTCGCCGCAACCGTTTCCAAGAACTGAACTCGCTCGGTTTCACGATACAGCGACACATTCAGATCGGGAGCAAATCGCTCCGCCTCGCGAACCCAGTTAAAACCGACGCTGGTGGGAGCGATCACCAAAGCGGGTCCGGCCGCCGCGCGATCGAGCAACACGGCTAAGGCTTGCAAGGTTTTCCCCAACCCCATGTCATCGGCCAGGATACCTCCCACTCCCCATTCAGCCAGCCGCCGCATCCAACGAAAACCTTCCAGCTGGTAATCTCGCAGCTCGGCTTGCAAATTCGCCGGCACTTGCGGGTCGAGCGATTCGGCCTGCCGCAACCGCGCCAGACATTCATGCCACCGCTGGCTGGCGTCGACTTGCAACTCTTCGTCCATCAAATCGTGGACCAAAGGTGCCGCAGTGGCATCCAGTCGCAATTTATTTCGCTCCGTATGCGTGGCGTCGCGCAACCGTTGCAGACGCTCTTTCAGCTGCGAAGAAACTCGCGTCCAATTCCCTTTGCCGAGGTGCACAAAGTTACCTTGCACCGTCTGTGAATCATCACTCCCCAGCGCCTGCACCAACTGTTCCAGCTGGATCGATTGCTCGCCCACTTGAGCGGTACCGGAGACGCCGAACCAATTGCGTTCGGAAGTAATCTGCACGCTGACATTTTTGTTGTTCAGGCTGCCCAGCACGGATGGCTCGCTGGCCGACTGTGCGTCCCATAACAATTCAACCTGCTCAGATAGTTCCCGCAACCGTTCTAAGAATTCAAGCCCAGCCTGAAAATCAGCAATCGTGCCCGACCAGTTCTGATGATTGTCTACTTTGACTTCCAAGTGACCGGCCAAGCCAATCGCCCGCTGCTTTTCTACCAAACCGTCACGCTGAACTTGCACCGTCTGACCGTCACGCTCGATCGACATCACCAAGGGAGCTCCACCGGGCAATCGTAAGCGGCCATCAGGACAGCGAACGCGAAAGCCAAAATCTAATTGACCATCGGTACGAGTGCGGAGCAGCATCACGGGGACCGTTTCCAGCAACTCCAGCGGTCCCTCCAACTCGGGCGGCAACGTAATTGGCAAAGTCGTGCGCAAATTACGAGCACGTTCCAGCAAGGCGTTCAAATGGATTTTGGAGATCCCGGCGAACTTCATTAACTCCCACAGCATCTCCAAACGCTCAACGCGATCCTGGCAAATGCATATCCGCCCGGCGTCGCTACCCACCCACAGCAGATACTCGCCGACAATCCGCACTTGGCCAACATCTCGGGGGACAAAATAATTGAACGTAGCCGGCTCACCCAGCGACGAATTCAACTGCAATTCGAATCCCCACAGGTCGTCTCGTAAGACACCTATGCTGACCTGATAATCGGCCGGCTCAATCACCACCGGCTGATCGTTCAACAACACGTTCTCGGCGCCCACCAGCTGTCCGATGGCGGCGGCGGGCTCCAACGAGATGGCCGGGCTGAAGCTATAAGAATGTCCGGGACTGACGCGAATCAACCCGACCACCGCCTGATCCTGCGACGATAACTCATAGGCTTCCGGATGATTATCTAGTTCCGCATACAAATTCTCAAGCGTTACCTTGCGACCCTTGGAATAACCACCCCGCTTTGTCGGCTGTTGAATTAGCGGCTGCATAGTCAGCAGCCCGTTGGGAGCCACTAGATTCCATACGATTCGTTTCAGCAGCACGTCTTCCGGGTCGGGCAGCCCCGGATCGTCCGCTTCGGCATCAACGAGCCCTTTCTGAAGCGAGATTAAATGCGAATCCAGCAGCGATAGCCGCAGAATAGAATCATCCTTGTTATCAAAAATGGATGGTGGTGGCGTGGTCAGCACGTCTTCGCTATGCAACCTGCCGACCAAGTCGCTCTCCTGATTCCGCAACTGGCGAATCAGGTAACGACAAAACAGCGAAACATGTTGGCAGGGGTACTTGCCTTGAGAGTGCTCGCATGTGCAACCGGCCGGCGAAATCTTGCGGCTGAATAGCTCGGCCGGATCCCGGCGAACAAACAGCCAAAATGCTTCGCCTTCGAGCGCGATGCTGCCTTGAATCTCGCCGTCCGAGTAAACTCCCGTCACGCCGAATTCACAGCTCAGATAGAGCGCCTTCAGACGAATTGCTTCCTGCGGCCGCTCCGAGCTGATTCTGTACTGCGCCGGCAACATCTGCAGCAGCAACTCGAAATCATCCAGCCAGTCACTTGTATTTCGCACTTCTGCCATGCAACGGCCAGCGGGGATGGGCGTCCGTGAACCTGTCATCTATCGTCTACGATACACATTGAATGACCGCTGTGCTATCGCCCCCCAGATTTACCGAGAGTTCCCCCATGTCACCATCCGCGCCGCAACCCCGCCTGATCTTCCTCTCCGGTGACCTGGTGTTCGCCAGTCGAGTGCGTGGCGCCTGCGAAGAGGCCGGTTATGACTTTCATTTTGGTGCCAATCTGCCCGCACCAGCAGACCCAGAGGCTGCTCAAGCGGTCCCCTTCGTGGTACTCGATCTGGCAACCCGCAGCGGCCTGACCCAGACATTAGTCGCGGAGGCGCGGAAGAATTACCCTCAGGCTCGCTTGATCGCCTACGCTCCCCATGTTCACAAAGGAAAATTACAAGCTGCTGCCGAAGCGGGGTTCGACGAAGTGCTGACCCGCGGACAATTTGACCGCTGGCTAACCCAGCCAACGCTCTGGAAAGCCGGTTGAGCGGGCAAATTCGGCAAAAAGTCTACGTTTTTGTGCACATTTATCCGCTGTCAGACGGGTGGCAACAAGCGATGAGGCAGACAGTTGCATGCCAGGGTTTTTCCTGGTTTTGGGTGGGCGGTTGAGGAACCACCCTTTTTAACGGCAACCCCCCCCTGCGGAGTGGTGGCCGGTTAGTGCATGATCGAAGCAAAATTTTGTCAAATGTGACAATGGTTTTTCAGGGCCATCCGACGCTATAGATATTTATGTATAGCAGTTGGCCTATCTCTACAATTGTTTTCACGTTCGTCGCAGAACCGAGTTCGCTCGGCGTCCTCGCTCACACTCCCACCAGTTACCCCGCAATTGGCCAGCACAATCATTTCGTCTGATGTGCGGCAGATCAGCACCATGGAAAATTCTGATGAACAGCAAACGAGGCTCCCATCCGATAGACGGCTTAGCCATTTGCACGCGTCGAACAGGAACGATTCTTTGATTGATGCAAAGTCATTGTGGCTAGCCCTTTCGGGCACTCCAGGAGTAGGCGTTTCGATCACCGACACCGAAGGCAGGCTGCTATACGTCAACGAAGCTTCCCAAGTGTTCTTTTCGGAGGAGAGTGACGTCGAATATGCTAGCAAGAACATCGCGGATTTTCATCCGCCAGCGTTTGTTGAGGAACGTTTGGCATTGATCCGCCGCGTCATTGGCGAGGATCGGCCGTTAGCGATTCGCCATATCTACAACGGACGACGGATCGAGTCGACGATTTGGCCGATTCACGACGAAGACGCGCCATTTAACCGAGTGATGGTGATCACGCACGCCAGCAGTAACGAGGAGTCAGCGGTACCCGGGCAGGGAATCGAAATGGTTTCCTCGCAGTACTTGGACCTGGGCCCGCTCGATGTGTTGTCGCCGCGCGAATTGGAAGTCTTGGTGTTCTTAGGGCATGGGATGTCGGTGCCGGAAACGGCTGCGGCGCTGAAACGCAGCCCCAAGACGATCGAACATCACAAAGACTCGATCGGCAAGAAACTGCATGCTCGCGGACAAAGCGAGTTGGTTTCCATCGTCACTAAATTGGGACTTGAGCTGGACGATCTCAAGCTGCAGAGACTGCCGAGAAAACCTTAAGCACTCACTCGGCCAGTTCAGGAAACACCTCTTCGTCGAGCTGCATGCGTCGGATGATCGCTTTGAGGCGAATTTGAAAGTCGCTTTTATAATTCGCCACTTGCTGTTCGCTCAATTCCAACTGGGCGGCAACTTCTTTGTTGCCTTCGCCGCACACGAAGAGCAATTCCAGGCACTTGAGTTTGGTCCAATCGCCATTGCTTCGCCAGCGTTCGACTTGTTCGGCAATCGCATCGCGAACGGCTGCCTCTTCGAGGTTGCGTCGTTCACCGCTGCGAGCGATGGAGCTGGCTTGGCGCGCCGGCCCGGCCATTTCCCAATCACCTTCGCTGGCCCGCGAGGACTGAAAGCTGATTGCGGGGCGGCGGCCCTCGCGTCGCAAATAGTCAGTCAGTTTGTACGCACAAATCGAGAATAGATAACTTTCCAGCGGCCGTCCACCGTCATAATTCGGCAGGCTAGTCAAAAAACCGATGAACGCGTCTTGCACGATATCTTCGCTGGCCGCCCGGTTGCGGATGCGACTTTCGGCAAACGCCAGCAACCGTCCTTCATACCGCTGGATCAGGTCCTCCCAGGCTTGCTGGTCTCCCTGACGGATGCGTTCGACGAGCAATGCGTTGGTTTCTTGCGGATCGACCATAAAGGTTGCTAAGTCGGGTTTCGGCGAGCGATGCGGCGGGTAATGCCGGTACCAGCTAGCAATAAACACAATCCGACGCCGCCGGCAACCCCCACCGCTTCGAGACGCTCGGCCAGTTCACGATTTTGCCACGTCGCCAGCAACCGCTGACGATATTTTTCATCGAATCGTAACCGCACCGCTTGTTCATAAACAGTCTCGTCACCCAGCTTGGCGGTGCCCTCGTAACGATCGGTAAAGGGCAGCGATTCCACTAATACTTGCTCGCTCAACATCTGCTCCGTTTCCGCCTGATTGAGCAAATCTGCCCGCTCCGACCCCAGCACGTGATCGGCATACGCGGCCACCGCACCGCGGATTTGCAGTTCCAAACTTTCGCGAGCTTCGGCCTTCGATGGCAACAACAACGACTTGACCGGCCACACCACCAACGACGCATCGAGGTCGGGAGCCATCTCCAACCACTCAGGACGGTCATCCGGATATTGAGCGTGATCAAGCGGTGCGACCGAGAGGGTTCGCGGCGATGAGCTATCACCATTCTGCGAACTTTCATCCGCACTTTTCTGCGGAACTTCATCCGCGAAACTCTGTTGTCCGCCGCCGTTGATTGCCAGCGCGGCAACCAGCATCAGCAAGCAACAGCGATTGAAAAAAAACATGTTCATGATGAGGGCACCTAGCTTTAAGCGATTTGAACGGGTTGAGTGGCCGGATCGGCAAACCGCTGCTTGGGGTTTTCCCATGGAGCGGCTAATTGGACGGCAATCGAAATCAGGCCGGCGGTCAGCATGCCGAACGGCTGTGGGATCGGCAGAATTTGGTGGAGTGCCCAAGCACCGACAACCGCCACCGCCACCGACCATACGCTGACTCGCACGCGGCGGAGCGGGTCGGCCACTTTCCACCAACGTAAACCGGCCAGCAGCAAGGCAAAGTGGGCCATCAAGGCTGCCATCATGGGCGAGCCGTCTTGGTAAAGGGCTAAGGGCAGGGAGGTGGCGTCGATATCTCGCTCCAGCCCTTCGCCAATTGGCAACATGAGAAAATTGGCCAATTGAAAACTGGCCGCGCCAACCGCGGCTCCCGCTCCCAGCATGACCGTGCGGCGACCAAAACTCGAGCCTTCTTCCCGCTCCCACAATTTGCCGAACAGCAACACCGCGGCGGCCGAGCTGGCCGCCACAATCGCTGACCAAACGAAAGGCGCCACTTGCAAAGCGGTCACTGGCTGGTCCCACAAGGCAACCGCACCCACACCGGTTGCCAAAGCGGCACAGCCAGCAACCGCCGTGGAGGTCGATCCTCCCAGTTCCGCCAAGCGTACGCTGGAGCGTTTGCTGGCCAATTCCTCTCGCCGACGCTGACGCCATTGTTTCACAGTCATGATCCGCGGTTG
>CAZHTX010000082.1:0-15415 GCA_964535475.1 uncultured Pirellulaceae bacterium | reverse complement strand
GGTGGCTCGCAGTTCGGAGTGGTGTTTCAGCGTCGAGCAAGTGATTGTGTTTTTGCAGAGCATGCGAGATCGACAGGAGCCGGCTTGGAAGCGATTGCGGGCCGTGGAGGGGCTGATGCAGTATCGCAATCAAAAATGGGGCAGAGGGGGGCCGGAGTTGGAGCCGGTACGCAATAAGTTGCGGGAGATTGTGTTTCGGGAAGAGCAGGCGATTAAATACGAGGATGCCGAGGGGGTGGTGGGCAAAATCAACCCTCGCGAGGCGGATGTGATTCAGGAGTTTCGCCGCAAGCTGCGATTGCAAGGAAACGCTTTGAACACTGAAAAGGCATACGTGCAGAAGGTGAAGGCGTTCATGTTGGAGCGGGGGCTGCGAACACTCGCCGACTTTGAAAATATTGGTGCTGCGGATGTGGAATCTCATTTGACGGATCTGGCCGTTGATGGCAACGTGGCCCCGTCGACTCAGAATCAGGCGTTTTACGCTTTGCTGAAATTATTCGAATTGGTGTTGCAGCGAGATTTGGGGGAGATCAACGCGTTGCGATCGACGAAGCGACCGATGATACCGACGGTCATGAGTCACAATGAAATCGCGCGCGTACTTGACCAGTTGTCGGGTGTTTATCTGCTGATTGGTCGTTTGCTGTATGGTTGTGGGATGCGGATCAGCGAAGTGTTAAGGCTGCGAGTTAAAGACATTGATTTCGAGATGAAGCGAATTGAGGTTCACAACTCCAAGGGTGACAAGAGCCGATTTGTGCCGTTGCCGAAGGTGGCTGTGGAAGATTTGAGGAAGGAAATTGAAGCGCGTCGCGAATTGCATCAGCAAGATTTGAATAGCGGATATGCATCGGTGTGGTTGCCGCACGCGTTGGAACGGAAATATCCGAATGCGGCGAGCGAGTTCCGTTGGCAATTTCTGTTTTGCTCGCAGCGATTTTCTCGGGACCCCAGGACGGGCAAACTGCATCGGCACCACTTGCATTCGGATACGTTTCCCAAGCGGTTGGCTGGAGCGGTTAAGTCGGCCCGTATGGACAAGCGGATTACATCACATACTTTTCGCCACAGTTTTGCAACTCATCTGCTGCAAGGCGGGACGGACGTGCGGACGATTCAGGAGTTGCTGGGGCATCAGGACTTGAGCACCACGATGATTTACTTGCATGTGTTGAATCACAATGCAGCCGAAGTGGTCAGCCCATTGGATGCGTTATTTGGTGGTGCGTTGCCGAGCGAAACGTTGCGGGAGGGGGCGAGCGTTGGGGTTGCGAGCGTTGGGAGTGTAGTGCTGGTCAACGATCAGGACATCAGTTCGAGTGCTGGTCCGGTGAAGAGCACGCGGACTGCTGCGGGGGGAAGTAGCGAGGGAGGTAGCATGCGGGGGGAGGTTTCGGCAGCGAGTTCGTGTGCAGCTAGTGACGGGACACAGGTCGTGGTAGAGGCGAGTTGTTCGAGCAGCAAGCTTCGGAAACGCGGATTGGGGGGGAATCTGGTTGGTCGTCTCCTCAGGCGGCTGTGGGGCGGCATGCCGGGAAGTTAGCGAGTATACTGTGCTGCCTCGCCGCGTGGTTTCCCCGTTTGGGGCCTTTCCTACCGCGTGCTCAACCGTCCCGACCAGGAGGATTGATTGATGAGGAGGCACTTGCTGTTCTCGTGCTGCTTGATAGCGTTGGCTAATTGGCTGGGCGCTGATCGCGGAATTTCGGCTGATTCAACCCAACGGCCGAATATTTTGTTTGCATTTGCGGACGATTGGGGGCGGCACGCCAGCATCTATGCGGGGCTTGATGGCGAAGGGACGTTACAGGACGTGGTTCGCACCCCGAATTTTGATCGTGTTGCCCGCGAAGGGGCGCTGTTTCGCAGCGCGTTTGTGTCGGCGCCGAGTTGTACCCCGTGCCGCAGTGCTATCCTTTCAGGCCAACATTTTTGGCGGACTGGTCGGGAAGCCATTCTGCAGGGGGCGGTTTGGGATGACCAATTGCCAGCTTATCCATTAATGTTGCGGGAAGCGGGTTATCACATTGGCGAAACTTATAAGGTTTGGTCCCCCGGGAAACCGAATGACGCGCCTTATGGGGGAGGTAAATACGCTTATCAAAAAGCGGGTGGTGCCTTTAATCGGTTTTCTCAATATGTCACCAAACGAGTGGCAGCCGGAGTGGAAATTGAGGTAGCCAAGCATGAGTTGTATGCTCAGGTGTTGGGGAACTTTGATGCTTTTATCGCCGACCGTGAAGAGGGGCAGCCATTTTGTTATTGGTTTGGCCCCACGAATGTGCACCGCCGTTGGGAGCGAGGTTCGGGAAAGGCTTTGTGGGGAATTGAGCCTGATGATTTAGCGGGCAAGTTGCCAAAGTTCTTGCCTGACGTGCCGGTGGTGCGAGAAGACCTTGCGGATTACTTTGGGGAGATTGCGGCTTTTGATGCGGCTCTGGGGGTGCTGCTGGAGCGGCTGGGATCGCTTGGTGAGTTAGACAACACTTTGATCGTGGTTAGTGGGGATCATGGGGCACCGGGGTTTCCACACGGCAAGTGCAACCTTTATGACTTTGGTGCGAGCGTGCCATTGGCGATTCGTTGGGGTGGTGCGAAGGGTGGCAGAGTTGTCGATGATTTGATTAGTTTGACTGACTTGGCACCGACGTTCTTGGAAATCGGTGGTGTGGCGATTCCGGAGCAGATGACGGGGCGGAGTTTGCTGGAGCTGCTGCGGTCTGACAAGTCGGGGCAAATCGAAGCGGAGCGGACGGCTGTGTTCATAGGTCGTGAGCGGCATGTGGAGAATGCTCGGGCAGGTTTCAAGCCCTATCCACAGCGGGCGATTCGCACGCACGACTATCTGTTGATCAAGAATTTTAGGCCGGACCGTTGGCCGCTGGGAGATCCTTATCGGTTGGATAGTGATCGGCCGCCAAGTGAGCGCGAGTTAACCGAAGTGACTCGAGTAACTTTGCCTGACGAGGATGCTGGGCCCACCAAAGCATGGCTGGTGGGGCAGCGGAACAATCCAGAGTGGAAGGCTCACTTCGAGTGGGTGTATGGTAAACGTCCGGGGTTGGAGCTTTATGATCTACAGCGGGATCCGGAACAGACCAACAACGTGGCGGCTGATCCAGCTTACGCTAGCGTGCTGGCAGAGTTGGAACAGGCGTTGATGGACGAGCTGACGCGCACTGATGACCCTCGGGTGGTTGACGATGGTAGTTATTTTGAGACACCACCGCTGGCGGGGCCACTGGAGTGAGGTTGTTTTTTTGCTTTGTGAGAGTGGGGGCGTGGACTTTCGGCGGAGCGAAAGCCGACTTTGCACCGCCACTTGGTTAACTGGACGTCAAAACGTTTGCGATTGAGAGCCGTTTGAATTATGCGAAGAATATCATTGTTGCTGTTGATCATGATTGGGGCTTTGGCGGTGCAACGAGAGCGTTGCGGGGCCGCGTCACCACCGAACATCATTTTGATCATTTCGGATGATCAAGCTTGGACTGATTATGGCTTTATGGGGCATGATCAGATTGAGACACCCAACCTTGATCAATTGGCGGCGCGAAGCGCGGTGTTTTCACGTGGTTACGTACCGACCGCTCTTTGCCGACCCGCTTTGGCAACACTGATTACCGGCAAGTACGCGCACCAGCACCGGATCAGTGGTAACGATCCCGCGTTGTTGGTGGGCGAGGATGGGCGAGACGGAAAGAGTGAGGCGTATCGTCAATTGCGTGGTAAGTTAATCGCTCAGATTGATCGTCAACCCACCGTGCCACAGCTGTTGGGCAAACTTGGTTACGTGAGCCATCAATCGGGGAAGTGGTGGGAAGGGAATTATCGTCGCGGCGGTTTTACCGCGGGGATGACGCGGGGATTTCCACAACCCGGTGGGCGGCACGGGGATGATGGTTTGAAGATTGGCCGACAAGGGCTCGGCGAGGTGTTTGAATTTATTGATCAGGCGGTTGCTGATGAGCAACCATTTTTTGCTTGGTACGCGCCGTTCATGCCACATACTCCGCACACGCCGCCGCAACGATTGTTTGAGAAGTACGAGGCGAAAGGAATCGAATCAGATCATATCGCCCGATACTACGCGATGGTGGAGTGGTTTGATGAGACCTGCGGCGATTTGCTTTCGCACGTGGAGGCGAAGGGCGTCGGTGACAACACGATGGTTGTCTACATCGGCGACAACGGCTGGATTCAGGAACCTGACCGTGGAGGATTTGCGCCACGGTCGAAGCAAACAGCCAACGAGGGTGGGACGCGTCAGCCGACGATGTTTTGTTGGCCGGGGGTGATTGAGGCGGGCGACCGGCAGGAGCAGTTGTGTTCCAGCGTCGACATTGTACCAACGATCTTGGCGGCGGCCGGTGCGGAAGTCCCCGCGGAGTTGCCAGGGTATAACTTATTGCCGGTGCTGAGGTCGGGTGAACCGACGCCTCGCGAGGAGGTGTTTGGCGAAAGTTTTTCACACGACGTTGCTGACATTGAAAACCCCGAAGCGTCATTGCTGTATCGCTGGGTGATCGAAGGCAGGTGGAAGCTGTTGTTGACTTATGATGGCAAAGTAGGTCGGTATGGTCGTCATCATCCACGTGAGGACAGGCGGCCGCAGCTGTATGATTTATCAGCCGATCCTCATGAGGAATTTAACCTTGCGGCGAAGCGTCCGGAGTTAGTCACTCGGTTGGCAGAAAAAATTGCTGATTGGTGGCCCGTGACGGAACGCAAGGTGCAAACAAGCTTTACCGCGGCAAAGATGGAGGCCAAGCGTAAGCCGAACGTGGTGTTTATTGCCATCGACGACCAGAATGACTGGGTTGGACATCTCGGAGGGCATCCGTTAGCAAAGACACCAAACCTGGACCGCATCGCCGCGCGCGGTACGGCATTTCTGAATGCGCATTGTCAAGCTCCTTTGTGTAATCCTTCGCGGACGAGCTTGATGTTAAGTTTGCGGCCGACGACGACGGGGATTTACGGACTGGCGCCCTGGTTTCGCGGGCTTGAAGACTGGCGAGATCGGGTCAGTTTGCCACAGCATTTTAAGTCGCATGGCTATAAGACACTGACAGCGGGAAAGGTGTATCACGGCGGCGCTGGTGGCCCGCAAGGGCGTCTGCGGGAGTTTGATGTGTGGGGGCCTCATGGCGGGATTGGCGTCAAGCCTGAGAGTAAGTTGATACCGGCCACACCGATGGGCAATCACCCGTTGATGGACTGGGGTGTGTTTCCTCATGAGGATGAAGACAAGGGTGATTATCAAGTTGCCAGTTGGGCGGTTGAGCAGATCGAGTCAGCTCCGGCGGACGAGCCATTTTTCTTGGCGGCCGGGTTCTTTCTGCCGCATGTGCCTTGTTACGCCACGCAGCAATGGTTCGACTTGTATCCCGATGATGACAGCGTGTTGCCTGAGGTAAAGCTGAATGATCGCGACGATACACCGCGATTTTCATGGTATCTGCACTGGAGTTTGCCGGAGCCACGTTTGAAGTGGGTACGTGAGAACGACCAGTGGAGAAATTTGGTTCGCAGTTATTTGGCATGCACCAGTTTCGTGGACGCGCAAGTGGGGCGGATCACAGCGGCGCTCGAAGCGACGGGTCAAGCTGAGAACACGATCATCGTGATCTGGGGAGACCATGGGTTTCACTTGGGTGAAAAAGGCATCACGGGGAAGAACACGTTATGGGAGGATGGAACCCGCGTGCCATTGATTTTCGCTGGTCCCGGTGTCACCGCTGGGCAGAGTTGTGCACAGCCCGCTGAATTGTTGGACATCTATCCGACGTTGATTGACTTGTGTGATTTGTCGCTGCGTGATGACTTGGAAGGGATCAGTTTGTTGCCGCAATTGCAAGCGGCGGAGAGCCGTCGTGAGCGGCCCGCGATCACGAGTCACAACCAGGGCAACCACGGGATTCGAAGTGAGCGTTGGCGCTATATTCGTTACGCTGACGGCAGCGAAGAGTTGTACGATTTGCGGGAGGATCCGCATGAATGGACAAATCTGGCGAAGGAAGCTGGGATGTCAGGAGTGTTGGCCGCTCATCGACGTTGGTTACCAGCGATTGATGTTGAACCGGCGGTGGGAAGTGCACACCGCGTGCTGACGTATGACGCGTCGATTGATGAGGCGACTTGGGAAGGCAAGACGGTGCGACGTGAGGACAAGATTCCCGAGTAGTGATCGCTGCGCGGTGATTGCTGCGGCAGTGCGAATTGCTGCTGTGAAAGAATGCGCCGTGAAAGAGCACGCTGTGAATGAGTACGCGGTGAAAGAGCACGCTGTGAATGAGTATGGGGTGCATGCGGGCGACGGGCGAACTGGATCCTTTTTTTGCAAGGCGGATAGTGGAATGACGAAGCGGATGTGGGGACAGCGTTGCCGGAATCGCGATGGTTATCGATCGGCATTGTGGTGGAGCGCGAGCCGATGGAGTGCGGTTGTGCTTGGTATCAGCCTGTTTGTGCTGGTGGCTGGAGTTGGTCGCACGGCGCCAGGTAGCGAGCGGTCGGCGCCCAACGTGGTGGTGTTTCTAGCGGACGATGCCGGCTGGGGGGATTTCAGCCATAACGGCAATAAGCAAGTGCAGACGCCCAATATTGACTCGCTGGCTAAAGGTGGTGTGGCGATTGACCGGTTCTTTGTTTGTCCGGTCTGTTCGCCGACGCGTGCTGAGTTTCTGACGGGAAGGTATCATCCGCGCGGAGGAGTTCGCGGCGTGTCGACTGGTTGGGAGCGGCTTAATTTGGATGAGAGCACGGTTGCTGAAGCTTTTCAACAAGCTGGGTACGCGACCGGCGCTTTTGGCAAGTGGCACAACGGAAGTCAGTGGCCTTACCATCCGATGGCGCGGGGCTTTGACGAGTATTTTGGGCACACGGCTGGGCATTGGGGTGAATACTTTGACGCACCGCTGGAGGACAACGGGCGGATGGTGCGAACCGAGGGTTACATTGTCGATGTGTGCACCGATCGCGCGCTGAGCTTCATTGAGCGAAACAAGTCTGAGCCCTTCTTTTGTTATGTGCCCTTTACAACGCCCCATTCACCTTGGGCGGCACCGGAGGAAAACTGGCTGAGGTTTAAAGATAAGCCAATCGAACAGTCGGCCACCGTGCCCGAACGCGAGGATATTGATCAAACACGTTGCGCGCTGGCGATGGTCGAGAATCAAGACTGGAATGTGGGACGCGTGTTGGCAAAGCTGGAGGAACTGCAGCTCGCTGATAATACGATCGTCGTCTATTTTTCCGACAACGGCCCGAACAGTTGGCGGTGGAATGATGGGATGAAGGGTCGCAAGGGAACTACGGATGAAGGGGGGATTCGTTCAGCTTGTTTTATTCGTTGGCCAGCGCGGTTGCCAGCTGGGCATCAGGTCAAGGAGATTGCCGGAGCGATTGATTTGTTGCCGACCTTGGTTTCATTGGCCGAGATTGAAAGAGTAGGGGAGAAGCCGTTAGATGGACGTGATTTGACCCCGTTGTTGATGCAACAAGCGACTGAGTGGCCCGATCGAATATTGTTCTCCACTTGGGCGGGGCGGATAAGTGCACGCAGTCAGCGTTACCGGCTGGACCACCAAGGCAATTTGTATGATATGCAAGTTGATCCTGGTCAGACTCGCGTGATCAACACCGCGGCGGCTGATGTTGTCGCGGAGATGATGGCGGGGGTGCGTGATTGGCGAGCGGATGTGTATGGCGACCAGGGAGTTCAGCTCGGCAGCAATCAAACCGTCGATCCGCGCCCAATTCCGTTGGGGTTTCGTGAGTTCCCGATCACGATGCTGCCGGCCCGTGATGGCATGCCTGAGGGAGAGGTAAAGCGTAGCAGTAACGCGCCGAATTGTTCTTACTTTGTAAATTGGACCAGCCTGGCTGATCGGTTAACGTGGTCAGTGGATGTGCAAACTGCGGGACGCTACTCAGTGGCGATCGATTACACTTGTCCGCTGGAGGATGCTGGCTCGTTGGTCGAAATGGCAGTGGGAAGCAGCAAGTTAAGCGGTCGAGTTACTACTGGCTGGGATCCACCGCTGTACACGAATCAAGACACACTTCCCCGACCTCCGGCCGAATCGCAAATGAAAGAATTTCGCTCGTTGGAACTGGGCGACATTGAGCTGGCCGCCGGGGCAGCCGAACTGACATTGCGAGCCGTTGAGATTCCCGGCCGCAGCGTGATGGACGTTCGTCGCGTCACGTTGACGCTACTTGATTGAACCAGAACGCCGCAACGCTTTTAACGCAACGATTGGAGAATTCAGCGTGCAACAAATATTTTGGCGAGGCTTTTTGGGATTGATCGCGATGCTCTGCGTGGTCGGGGGCGGGGGCGGGGAGTTCGATGCCGCGCAGGCACAGCAGCCAAACATCATCGTGATCATGGCGGACGACATGGGATGGTCGGACTTGGGATGCTTTGGAAGTGAAATCGCGACTCCCAACCTGGATGCGTTGGCCAGCGGGGGAGTGAGGTTTACTCAGTTTTACAACACGGCGCGTTGCTGTCCGACGCGGGCCAGTCTGCTATCGGGGCTGTATCCGCATCAGGCGGGCATTGGCCACATGATGGAAGATCGAGGATTGGATGGATATCGAGGTGAGCTGAATCGTCAGTGCATGACCATCGCGGAAGTCTTAAAAACGGCTGGTTATCGCAACTACATGGTGGGAAAGTGGCATGTGACGAAAAAGGTCAACCCGCTTCGGGAACAGGAGAAAGCGAATTGGCCGTTGCAACGTGGGTTCGATCGTTTTTACGGAACGATCCATGGAGCGGGGAGTTTCTTTGATCCAAATTCGTTGACTCGCGACAACACGTTAATTTCTCCTGACGCGGATCCGGAATATCAACCGGAGACATTTTATTACACTGATGCGATCAATGATCATGCCGCGAGATTTGCGGGTGAGCATGGCGAGCAGCATGCGGGGCAGCCGTTCTTCATGTATGTCGCTCTGACGGCGCCTCACTGGCCGATGCATGCCAAGCCGGCTGATATCGCCAAGTATCGTGGCAAGTACGATGCTGGTTACGATGCAATTCGCGCAGCACGATTGGCACGTCAGCAAGAGTTGGGGTTACTTGATCCGCGTTGGGAGCCGGCACCGCAGGATGGCGGTCGTTGGCAGGAGGTGGCGGATCGTGAATTTGAAACGCGTTGCATGGAAGTTTACGCGGCGATGATCGACTGCCTTGATCAGGGCGTTGGTAGGCTCGTCGCCGAGCTGAAGCGTACAAATCAATATGACAATACCTTAATCATGTTCCTGCAAGACAATGGTGGCTGCGCAGAGGGCATGGGTCGGCGGAAAGATCACGACGTGCCTCGTCAGCGGGCAGTTTCGCCCACGTTGCCGCCGCTGGCTGCTGATTTTCTGCAAACCCGAATGATACCGACGCAAACCCGCGATGGGTTTCCAATGCGTCAAGGTTACGGTGTGTTACCCGGTGCGGCGGATACTTATCATGGATACGGGCGAGCTTGGGCGAATGTCAGTAACACTCCGTTTCGAGAGTATAAACATTGGGTTCATGAGGGTGGAATCAGTTCGCCATTGATTGCCCATTGGCCCGCTGGCATTCCGGAGGGGCGTGAGAGCGTGTTGGAATCTCAACCAGCTCACTTGATTGATTTGATGGCGACTTGCGTCGATGTGGCGGGTGCAAATTATCCGAGCGAGTATGCCGGTAACGCCATTTTACCGCTGGAAGGCGTGAGTTTAGCTCCCGCCTTTGCTGGAGATTCGCTGATGCGCTCCGAGCCGATTTTCTGGGAACACGAAGGTAATCGAGCGGTCCGATCGGGAAAATGGAAGCTGGTCGCCAAAGGGGCGAAGGGGGCTTGGGAATTGTATGATATGGAAGCGGATCGGACGGAGACGCACAACTTAGCCAAAGAGCAACCACAACGACTCGCCGATATGGTGCGGGAATGGGAAGTTTGGGCGGATCGGGCTGGTGTGCTGCCTTGGATTTGGAAGCCCGCTTATACCGCTTTTGAGCAATAACTCGAATTTTTGAACAGAAGAAACACTATGCGCAGAATTTCTTACCTGATCGCCACTATCTTGGTGTGTGCGTGCGGCCTGGGTGTCGCCGCCGAGCGACCGAACGTGATCATCGTGATGGCCGATGATATGGGGTATGGCGATGTGGGGGCGTACAATCCCGAAGCTAAGATTCCCACGCCGCATCTTGATGCTTTAGCGGCAGGCGGGATGCGGTTTACTGATGCCCATACGGCTTCGGGGGTATGCACTCCGACGCGGTATAGTTTGTTGACGGGACGTTATCATTGGCGAACTCGATTGCAAAAGGGAGTGTTGGGAGGATTTTCTAAGCCATTGATAGCCGAAGATCGTCAGACGCTGGGCGGTTTGTTTCAACAGCAGGGCTACCACACAGCCTGCATTGGCAAATGGCACTTGGGCATGGAGTGGCAATTGTCGGGAGGGGAAACGGCCGATGATCGCGGCAACTTTGGGCGTCCTTTCAAGGACATTTCCCGTGTCGATTACCGGGCACCGATTCAGGCCGGTCCGGTTGATCGCGGCTTTGATCATTTTTATGGCATCAGCGCTTCGTTGGATATGTTTCCCTATGTTTGGATTAATGATCGCTTGCCGACGGAAGTGGCGACGGTGGAAAAGGCATTTCATCGTCCGGGACCGGCTGGCGAGAAATTCGAAGCGATCGATGTGCAGCCGGGGATTACGCAGCACACGATCGAATATATTGCCTCGCGAGCAAAAACGGGGCAGCCTTTTTTCGCTTATGTGCCCTTAGCCGCGCCGCATACGCCGATTTTGCCCACGGAGGAATGGCAAGGTAGCAGCGGCATCAACGCGTACGCTGATTTTGTTCGGCAAGTCGACGGTGACATTGGGCGTCTGCTCGAGGCGTTGGCGGAGCATGGTTTGACCGACAACACCATGGTGATATTCACAACCGATAACGGCTGTTCGCCTCAGGCGAAAATCGAAGAGTTGATCGCGGCGGGGCATCACCCGAGTTACATTTATCGGGGGCACAAAGCTGACCTCTACGAAGGAGGGCATCGTGTTCCATTTATTGTGCGATGGCCGGGGCATGTGCCAGCGGGAAGCGTTTCAGGTCAGTTAATTGGCCAATTCGATTTTATGGCAACTTTCGCAGAGCTGTTCGCCGTGGAGTTGCCGGCGAATGTCGGTGAAGACAGCGTCAGTTTTCTCTCCGCGCTGTTAGGGAAATCTACTGGAACGCCGCGAACAAGTCTGGTCAGCCAGTCGATCAATGGTAGCTTTGCGATCCGCGATGGCGCTTGGAAACTGGCACTTTGCCCCGGGTCGGGGGGCTGGAGTTTTCCGCGGCCGAATGACGCGAAGACGAAAGATTTGCCAGCTTTCCAGTTATATAACTTGGCGGACGATCCTGGGGAAACCAAAAATTTGGTTGCTCAGCATCCCGAGCGAGTGGCGGAGATGCGGGAAGCGATGGAGCTGGCAATCGCTCGCGGTCGCACGACACCGGGGGCGGAGCAGGCGAATGATGTTGAGATTGTGTTGATCAAGTAAACGTTAGATCAAGTACGAGTACGTTGAGTGGCAGGATCGGGATCAGTCCCAGCGGCGCCCACGTTCGTGATGCCAAGAACTTAAAGAGAGAACCGCGATGAAGTTATTGAAAGTTGATCGTTTACGAGGTGCCGCGTCGCATGGCGGTTTGTTTATGAAGTGGATCGTGCCGGCGGTAGTCTGCTGTGCCTGCTGGGCGTTGGGTGGAGTCGCGGAGGCGGAAGAACGTCGCCCCAACATCTTGTTTATGCTGACCGATGATCAGCGTTGGGATGCGATAGGTCTTGGGGGAAGCAAGCATTTGGAAACCCCAAACATGGATCGGTTAGGTCGTGAGGGGGTTTATTTTAAGAATGCTTTTTGCACGACATCGCTTTGTTCACCAAGTCGGGCGAGCATCTTGAGCGGCCTGTACGCGCATGCCCATGGGGTAGTGGATAACTTTACCGAGTATCCCGAGGACTTGAAGAGTTTTCCGCTGGTGTTGCAAGCCAATGGGTATGACACGGCCTACATTGGCAAATGGCACATGGGTGAGAACAACGATGAGCCTCGCCCGGGGTTTAACTGGTTTGTCACTCATAAAGGTCAAGGCAAATATTTTGACACCGAGTTTAATTTCAACGGCGAGAAACGTGAGGTTGTTAAAGGTTATTACACGAACGTCGTAACTGAGATGGCCGAGCAGTGGTTGGGCCGGACGCGAGGAGATCAGCCCTGGTGTCTGATGATCGGTCATAAGGCACCGCACAGCTTCTATTTTCCGGAACCAAAGTACGAGCATTCGTTTGATGCGGTGCGGATACCGTATCCGGAGACCGCTTTTATGCTGGACGACAAGCCGAACTGGATCGAACAGCGGCTGAGGACGTGGCACGGTATCTATGGGCCGCTGTTTGATTGGCGGAAGTCATTCCCGGATGATTCTCCGGAGGCGGTGGCAGATTTCGAGGCCATGACGCGGGCGTATTGGGGGACGTTGCAATCGGTCGATGACAGCATCGGGCAGTTGTATGCGTTGCTGAAAGATCGCGGCGAATTGGACAACACGATCATTGTCCTGCTGAGCGACAACGGCATCTTGAACGGCGAACACGGCATGGTTGACAAGCGAACGGCGCATGAGCCGAGCATTCGCATAGTCCAAGTGGTGCGGTTTCCGCAGCTGACCCCCATTGATCAACCCAAGGTGGTCGAAGAGCAGGTGCTGACGGTGGACATCGCGCCGAGTTTGCTGGAGTTATGCGGGGTGCCGCCACTGGAGAATATTCACGGCAAGTCGTGGAAAACATTAGTTCAGCGGGGAGATGAGCAATGGCGAAAATCGTGGTTGTATTATTACAACTATGAAAAGCAGTTTCCTTACACGCCGAATGTGAGAAGTGTGCGGACCGATAGCTGGAAGTATGCTCGCTCACCACATGGCGATGGTGGGCCTGATCGTCACATGGCCGAGTTGTACAACGTCGAATTTGATCCCGAAGAACGTTATAATCTGGTCAACAATCCAAAGTATGCTGACGTGGTGGCGATGATGCGAGCTGAGTTAGAGCAAGTCATGGCCGACGTTGGTCTGACTCCCGAGACTGATAAAATGCCGCTCGACGAAGGCATTAAGTCTGAGTTGCCTGACGAAAAAATTCGTTAGGGAACGAGCGGTGTACTTGCGCCGCCTTTGCCCCCATCCCTGTTTGTCCCTCCTGGAAAGTAATTGTGATGATACGCCCCGCCATTCTGTTTCTAGTTGGTTGGCTGATTGTGCTGTCGGCGCAATGTTCGCGAGCAGCCGATCGGTTACCAAATATCGTGGTGATCTTTTGCGACGATCTTGGTTGGGGTGATTTGGGGTGTTTCGGAAATCCGACGATCAAAACGCCCAACTTGGATCAAATGGCTGCGGAAGGGCAGAAGTGGACTCAGTTTTACGTAGCGGCGCCGGTCTGCACGCCAAGTCGCGCTGGATTGCTGACGGGACGGTATCCGATCCGCAATGGGATGACGAGCAGCAAGCGTGTGGTGCTGTTTCCCAACTCGGGAGGTGGATTGCCGGAGGAGGAGGTCACCTTGGCCGAACTGCTGAAGCAAAAAGATTATGCGACAGCCGCATTCGGCAAATGGCATCTGGGGCACCTGCCGAAGTACTTGCCGACTTCGCAAGGCTTTGACACCTATTTCGGCATTCCCTATTCCAACGACATGGATGCCAAGGGGGGGCCAAATTATCGCGGGGCCGTGGTGAAGGATCCAAATTTTTATCCTGACATTGCCAATTACAATGTCCCCTTGATGCGTGATGAAGAGATCGTGGAGCGGCCGGCGGATCAAAACACGATTACCAGGCGTTATACCGAAGCGGCGGTGGATTACATCCGAGCCCATCGCGACGAGCCGTTCTTTGTTTACTTGCCGCATTCGATGCCGCATATTCCCCTGTTTGTCTCGGAAGACTTCCGGGGCAAGTCGTTGCGCGGGTTGTATGGCGATGTCATCGAGGAGATTGATTGGAGCGTGGGGCGAGTGTTGGATACGCTGCGGGAGCTGGAGCTAGCGGAGAACACGATGGTTGTTTTTTCGTCTGACAACGGACCATGGTTGACTTTTCAAACCCATGGAGGTTCGGCCGGGGCGTTGCGGGCCGGCAAGGGGACGACCTTTGAAGGTGGCCAGCGAGTGCCGACAATTTTTTGGTGGCCGGGGAAAATTCAGCCGGCAACGGTCAGTGAGTTGGGGTCGACGATGGACTTGATGGCGACCATTGCCAACTTGACTGGCACGACGATGCCGACGGATCGCAAGATGGATTCCTATGATTTGAGCCCCGTGTTGCTGGGCGATGCCGTGTTGCCAGGCGGGGGCGCGGGGCCACGGGATGAATTTTTTTACTGGACGCGGGGCGAGTTACATGCAGTGCGTTCGGGGCCTTGGAAATTACATGTGAAAATGCGTCAACCAGTAAATTATGGGCGAGCGGAGACTCCTGGAAAGCCTGAGCTGTATCATTTGGAGCGGGATATTTCGGAAGCTTACGACGTTGCCGACCAGCATCCAGAGATCGTGGCTCGGTTGTTGAAGATGATGGAAGAGCACAAGGCCGATATCGAGCCCCATGTTGATATGCTGGCGATTCCGTTGTCGGAGTAGTCGTAACGAGTTGCAAACAACGCTGAGAAGGAACTGTCCCGGTGTGTGATGATAGATTTTGTGGTATGTGTGTGCCGGGCGTGTTCGGTTTGCTGATGTTTTTGTCAGCAATCGGCGGAGAGGCTTGGGCCGATTCGCGTCCTAATATTGTGTTGATCCTGACCGACGACCAAGGGTATGGTGATCTGGGGCACACGGGTAATCCCGTCATTAAGACGCCGCACCTTGATGCGTTGGCGGCTGAATCTTCGCAGTTAAGCGACTATCACGTGGCGCCGACGTGTTCGCCAACGCGAGCAGCTTTGTTGACTGGGCATTGGACCGATCGCACTGGTGTGTGGCACACCGTCAATGGTCGTTCGATGCTGCGAGAGAACGAGGTTACTCTGGCTCAAATGTTGCTGGATGCCGGTTATGCGACGGGGCATTTTGGCAAATGGCACTTGGGCGATAACTATCCTTACCGCGCGGAAGATCGCGGATTTACGGAGGTGTATCGGCACGGCGGCGGTGGCGTGGGGCAAACACCCGATTTATGGGATAACGCTTATTTCGACGGGCATTATTTTCACAACGGCGAGGTTGTCGCCGCGTCGGGATTTTGCACTGATGTGTTTTTCGCGGAAGCTCAACGGTTTATCCACCAGCAGGCGGAGCAAACGCAACCGTTTTTTGCCTATATCGCTTTGAACGCACCGCACGG
>CAZHTX010000081.1:0-15761 GCA_964535475.1 uncultured Pirellulaceae bacterium | reverse complement strand
AAAGTCTGACGAGCTTGGTGGGTTATTGGGGGCAATGATGCCACTGGAGGATGGTGGCCCCGCTGATCCAGCAATGAGGAGCGATTGGGAGCAGGCGGTAAAGCACGTTTTGGAATCGAGTCGCCAGAAGTCACATCGAGCCGAAGCGGGATGATGCCCCAAACAGTGTAGGAGTCTCTCTCACTCGTGAGGCGGGTTGGAGCGTACGTGATTTCAGTCGCAAAGCGAGAGCTTTACAAGACCTTGCGTCACGTGGCAAGCTGCGAAAAGCTTCAGGTACTGCCGCGATGCGGACGGGAGCTACTGGTCAGTATAAGGACCGTCTGATTAAACGATTTTACGCGATGTACGGTGACACAGATCCAGCAAGGGCTCTACGACTACGAGACAGGATTCGGTCGATGCATGCAGATCACATCCAAGACTTGCAGCTCTCTGGACTGGATGATGCGTCGAATCTTTGGCTTTTAGATGCCGACGTGAACATGGGGCTCGGAAGGCAGATTTGGCAACAAATTAAGAACCTGCCAGACGAGGAAGGCTTCGCCGGGGTCAGGAAGGCTTCGCCGGGGGAAGGTCTTGTGTTCGGTGCTGGGAAGAGA
Source organism: uncultured Pirellulaceae bacterium (assembly GCA_964535475.1). Lineage (GTDB taxonomy): Bacteria > Planctomycetota > Planctomycetia > Pirellulales > Pirellulaceae > Laterigemmans. The sequence goes on along the minus strand of CAZHTX010000081.1, from coordinate 15,159 downwards.
TGAGATCCGTCGAATCATAAGTGTTAGCGTTGAAGGAATCATGGCTGGGCATCCTTCGTAACACTACGTCCGCCGCGACGAGTGTGCTAGAATACTATTCTGCTTTGGCCAAGCTCGAAATGCATTGGCGTGCTTACAATTAAATGTTAAAAACCGGTCCAACCTCGATAGGTTCAGCATGGCCCCGATTTTCGCAGCAATGCCATGAGTAACGCTCGGCGATTTCTGCCTGCTTACACCGTCGCAGACTATTTCCGGTGAGAAGGGGCGTGGGAATTGTGGGATGGTATTCCTGTGGCCATGACGCCGAGCCCCTTCAGACCGCATTCGCGGTTGGTTGTTCGCCTGCTACTTTGCATCGTGACCGTCATAAGAAACGTGACTTATACGCGTCCTGCGGTGTCCAGCATTATTTTTGCTTGTCGACCCGATCCAGCGCTATCTGACCGTACTGCAACTTGGCTCCACCGGCTCGTACACCGAGTTAAAATACGGGGACCGATTGCAGTTGTCGCTCTGCCAAGACTGTGTTCTCGATGTCGATCTGGCCCGACTTTTTCGTTGAATGGAGGCAGGAAAATGGGGGTAGGAAAATGGAGTTAGGAAAATATGTTCCTGCTGGCTGTCTCTTGAGTTTTGTGCTCAACGCTTACGTTAATTCTAAACGCCGAAGACAGGTTCTGAGAGCGCCGGAATAAATCTGCTTCCAGCACTTGATTGGAACGGTCAGTGAACCTTATCGAGGACGCGGCTGCGGCGTGCGGGAAACGAATGAGCTGTGTTGCTAACGACCATGAAGTTGCAGAACCTTGGATTTGGGCATAAAACGGATAGCGGTCGACTGCCGCGAAGCACGCGATTGCGGTTTGCTTGGTAAATGTCCAGAGGTAATGCCCCATCTGGTCGCCTCGATTGATTGGTTGATTTTATGAGCACCCATCCCCAACCTTTTGCCCTATCTCAATCCGCTGAAAACGCTTCGCCGAGCAACGACGCGGGCCCTCGTCTCAGGACGTTTACGCTCGGTTGTAAAGTCAATCAGTATGAAACCGAGTTTGTACGGCAAGGCTTGCAGCGAGCCGGATATCGGGATGCAGCTGCTGATGAACCGGCCGATCTGTGCGTCGTGAATACTTGTACCGTCACCCAAGAGGGTGACGCCAAAAGTCGACAGGTCATCAGGCGGCTCGGCCGCGATAACCCGGATGCCAGAATCGTGGTGATGGGCTGCTATGCCACGCGAGCCCCGGCGGAGGTCGCCGCGTTGCCGCAAGTCTCCGAAGTGGTTACCGACAAACGAGAATTGCCCGATCTGCTCGGTCGCTTTGGTGTCATCGACGTGCCCACCGGAATCGCTGGTTTTGCAGGCAGAAAACGGGCTTACGTAAAAGTTCAAGATGGATGCTTGCTGCGCTGCAGTTATTGCATTATTCCCCTGGTGCGGCCGCAATTGACCAGCCGTCCCCTGACCGACATTCTCGCCGAGGTGGAGCGTTTGACCTCAGCCGGCCATCGCGAGGTGGTGCTAACGGGGATTCATTTGGGGCATTACGGAGTCGACTGGAATCGCGATAAACCAAAAACCGAGTGGATTCGGTTGGCCGATTTGGTTCGCCAATTAGCCGATTTGCCGGGCCAGTTTCGCATCCGCTTGAGCAGTATTGAAGCGACCGAAGTTACCCGGGAGTTGATCGATGTGCTCCGCGAGTCAAGCGGTCGCGTGGTGCCCCATTTACATTTGTGTTTGCAAAGCGGCAGCGATTCAGTGCTTCGCAGGATGCGGCGACGGTGGGGAACGCGGATGTTTTTGGACCGCTGTCAAATGCTCCGCGAAGCGCTCGATCAACCGGCTCTCACCACCGATGTGATCGTCGGTTTTCCTGGCGAGACCGATCAAGAATTCGAGGCCACGCTGGCGACTTGTCGAGCCGCCGGGTTTTCCAAAATCCACGTATTTCCCTTCAGTCCCCGGCGGGGTACGCCGGCGGCGGAGATGCCCGATCAGGTTCCCGCGGAGGTGCGACAAGAACGAGTGCAAAGGCTGCTGCAGCTCGAATCCGAGCTGCGGCAAAACTATTTCCAGTCGTTGGTCGGGCGGCGACTGCAGTTCCTGGTCGATGTGGTTGATCGGCCAGAAGTCGCCGGGCCAACTGCCGCTGAAGACATTGGGGCGGGTAAATATCGCGTTTCGGGCATCAGTTGCCGTTACGCCCCGGTGGTGGCCACGGCCGCACGACCGCCGAAAACCAACGCGTTGCTCGACGCTGTGGTTACCGCCAACCGCGGGGACGAGCTGATTGCCGAGCTCGATTCGTCGCCAATTTGAACTCTGCCATCTCCAGCAAGAAATTGAGACTCAATTTCAATAAGGACTTGATTGCGTCGCGGAGATCGATCAGAATTGAGGAATCGACTCGGATCTCGCTTCGCCGCAGGGTGCAATAAATCGATGGACAAATCGACTCATTATGAATGCGTGATTGCTGTAATTCCCGATGCCTCGGGAACTCAGCGAGTGGTCTTCGCCTCTCGCAGCGGCCACGAGAGTTTGCCGATCGTCTTGCGTCAGGAGACGTACAGTCGGGATGTGGGTTGGTTTACGCAAAGCCAAATTGAGTTGACTCGCGAACAGATGGTGCTGCTTCGCTCGGGTATGGGCGGAGCACTTTCCTCACCTTGCCGACAAACCATGTTGTCGGCCGCTCAAGAAACGCCAGCGACGATTCCTTTCCAGACAGCGACCCGGTTACGTCAAGCGCGTGCTTAAGATCGGGCCGGGTGGTCGCTGTTGAGATTCAGTTACAATTTTGGAACGTACTAGCCCGACTTGCGTGCTGCCGATTCCAAGGCGACGCCTTCGCTTTCCCGCAACAGTTTGGTGTATTCGTCGACACCTTCCTGTTCTTGTAGCAAGATATCTTCGAGGAAGATCACAAGCGGTCGGTTGCCTTCGGCTAGATCTAATGCTTTGGAGTACATCTCCACCGCCTTGGACTCGAAAGCCAAGCTGTTTTCCAGGATTTCCCGCAGGTTGCGTGATTGCTTGATTTCGTTGCGTTGTGCGACGGGAACTCCGCCAAGGGCGACGATTTTATTGCCAACCAATTTCGCATGGTTGAATGATTCTTCCGCATCGCCTTCGAATTTCTCAGCGTAAACTTCGCGCCAAGGGCCTTCGATGATGAAGGAAGCTTGTGAGTACTGGGCGACGCCAGTCCACTCGTGCTTGAGAATTTCGTTGAGTTGGTCAATGATTGCTTCGTGGCTCATATGCTTTAACTCGCTTGTTGGAAAGAGTTTGGGGGTTCTTCAGTTGATCAAAGTGGGAGCCAAGTTGTGAAATCCGCTGGCGGTTTTCGTTAGCCGTTTTGGTGTTAGCCACGGTCCCTTCGCTTTTGACTTGTCACCTGCTCACCAGAACATTCTTCTAACTCGTCAATCCACTGCCTGAATGTATAGCGAAATCTGTTTTGAGGCAACGTGGATTCCTGCTGACGGGGGCCCCCTAGCTAGGTCTCTTTGTTCGTCTTTTTTGCCGATAGTTTTAGCAAGGAGATCGGTTTGCAGAGTCTTCGTTTATCGGTCGCGGCACGTGCACAGCGAGTGCAGATGTGAGTTGCCTGCGGAAGTTCTGCCGCCAGCTCTGGCAGCAATTCGGCCAATTGGTCTTTTTTTAATTTGCAGAGCGTCTTCATGGATAGACCAACGCGAAAACGAATCGCCAGCGGGGTTTGCACACTGCCGACACATGTCTCCAGCCGGCATGACGGCAAACATGCCGCCCTGTTTATGATAGTTGCTCGGCCGCTGAGGCTCTCCCCCTAAACGATTAGTCGGCTTCTCAGTTAGTCGGGCTGTTTTACGCGTTGCAGTTCCAATTCGTAGAACCAGAGATCGTCGTTTGGAACATCGAGTTCGACTTTTACGACTTCAGCCTTGGCGTTCGCAATAAAGTTGGCTGTCCCAGCAGCGAACCAGGCGTAATCTTTTCTCCAGCGGATGACAAACGTGTCGTAGTGCAGATGTTCTAGATCGGCGACCAAGTCATGGTGTGGAACCATTCGCAAAACGAGTCCCTCATCTGCCTTTTCGATTTTGACGTCGCCGTAGAGGGGCGATCGAAAAGTTCCGGTGTAATCGACCAGCGGATGGCTGGGGTTGGTGTCGGCGACAGCCGGCGTGGTGGCGTCGATGATCCGCTGTTCAAATTGCTGGCGACTGTTCCAGAAACTTTCCAATGCTTTCTCGCTGCGGTCGGCGGTGGGAGTTCCCGTTAAGTAGGTTTCCAGGATCTGATAGGAGATGACTGGCGAAATCCCGGTCATGCTGTTGGTCAGCACCACGATGCCCAGGTTCTCTTCCGGCACCATTAAGACTTGTGAATACATCCCATCATATCCGCCCCCGTGTCCGACAATTTTTCGGCCAAGATAATCTGACATTGACCAACCCAGTCCGTAGGCGCGAAAGTGCGTGGATGGGTAGAGTTTGTTATAGCCGGCAGAAACGGGGATCGCCATTTGTGCGGTCCACATTGATCGTGATTGCTGTTCGCTGAACAGCCGCTGGTCTTGCTCCCAGCTACCGCGGTTCAATTGCAAACGTAGCCACTGAGCCATATCGTTTGCGCTGGAGATGATCCCTCCGGCCGCCGCCATCGTATCCCAATTCATCCAATCAATCGGCTGGGAGTGATCTTGATAAGTTTTATGCGGCGAAGCAAAGTTACCCTGGCTGACTAAATCGCGTACCGACGTGATTGTACGATTCATCTCCAGCGGGTCGAGGATGCGATGTTTAATAAAAGTTCCCCAGTCCTGGCCGCTAACCTCCTCGATCACCAACCCGGCGGCGACGAACATCAAGTTCGAATATCCGTATTCGGAGCGAAATGACGAAGCCGGTTTTAGATGGCGGGCACGCGTCAACAGTTCGCGGGGAGAATAGTCGGTTCCCCACCAGACGAGATCACCACTGAAGGTCCCCAGACCGCTGCGATGGCAGAGCAGATCGCGGATCGTCAGCTCGCTGGTAGCCAACGGGTCTTGAAGTCGTAGCCAGGGCAAGTAATCACCGACTGGATCATCCCAGCCAATCCGCCCTTCATCGACGAGGATCGCCAAACCGGCGGCTGTGAACGCTTTGCTGTTGGAAGCGATTGCGAACAGGGTATCTCCGTCGACAGCCGCGTCGCTGTCAGCTTGGCGAACTCCATATCCTTTGGCCAACACCACTTGATCGTCTTTCACAATCGCCACAGCCAAGCCGGGAACTTGCCAGGTTTGGCGAGTTTCTTCAATGAAAGTGTCGAGCGATTCGATGATTTTGGTTTGCTCAGCCGTCGTGGAATCGCCCGCCACGGCAGTCTGCTGAGCTGTTTCCGGATGCTCCGCCGTCTCGCTCTGCTGCGCCGTGTTGCTCTGCTGTTGCGCGATGGCGGCGGGTGCGGACGGTAAAATCAGCGTTAGAGAGATTAGAATCGCCAAGGACTTCATTGCTACTCTGCTCCAGGGGAATGCTTGCGGTTCGGATTGAAAACATCTTAGTCGGAAGTTGACACGAGGTGTCTTTGCAGGCCAAGCTATCAACATGACAAAAATTTGCCTTATCAACGTCGTCGGCTTGACACCCAAGCTGTTGCCACACGCTCCCCGGATTGCCCAGCTGGGTACCGCTCGCCCCTGGGTCGGTCCTCTGCCGGCTGTCACGTCGACTTGTCAAGCGACGATGTTGACCGGATTATCGCCGCGTGAGCATGGCATCGTGGCCAACGGATGGTATTTTCGCGAGACCGCTGAAATTCGATTTTGGCAGCAAGCCAACACGTTAGTCCAGGGCGAAAAGTTATACGAAGGTGTATCCACGGCAAAGATGTTTTGGTGGTACAACCAGCACGCGCCGGTGCGATGGAGTGCGACACCCAAACCTCATTATGGATGCGATGGTTCCAAGGCGTTTGATATTTTGGATCAAACCGGCTGCCAATTACAGGAGCAACTGGGGCCGTTTCCCTTTCACGCTTTTTGGGGGCCCAAGTCGGGACTGGCCAGTTCGCAATGGATCGCCCAGGCGAGTGCTTTGGTAATGCGACAACAGCGGCCCGAGTTGACGCTGGTTTATCTGCCCCATCTCGACTACGACTTCCAGCGGTTTAGCGATCCGGATTTGAAAGTGGTTGCCGAAGTGGATCGTTGCGCGGGGTTGGTCATTGATGCGGCGACCGATATTGGGGCGATTCCAATTGTCGTTTCTGAATATGGTTTGGTCCCCGTTTCCAAACCGGTTTATCTCAATCGCGAATTACGATCCGAGGGTTGGTTGACCGTTCGCAAGGGGCCATTCGGTGAACAGTTGATGCCGGGCGACTCGGATGCGTTTGCGGTTGTCGATCATCAGTTGGCGCATATTTATGTGCGTCGGCCGGAGCTCATTGAGGAGGTGAGGCAGCGAGTCGCGGCAATCCCCGGGGTGGCCCGCGTCGTCGATCCGGTCGAACTGGAGCTTGATCATCCTCGCAGCGGCGAGTTAATTGCATTGGCGGAACCGGATGCTTGGTTTGCCTACTATTTTTGGTTGGATGACCAACTTGCCCCCGATTACGCCAGGACCGTCGATATCCATCGCAAACCCGGATACGACCCGGCGGAGTTGTTTTTGACTTCGATGCCGCGAGCCATGATGCGGCTGGCTCAGAAGAAAATCGGCATGCGTTATAAGATGGACGTGATTCCGTTGGATGCGAATTTGGTTCGCGGCAGTCACGGTCTGCACACCGCACCCGACGATGGTCCCTTGATTGTTGGTCCCGACCCGCCAGCCGATATGCGAGACTTTAAGCAATATGTACGGGGGCTGTTAGGCACGTGAACCGGAATTATTTGGCATCACAAGTCGTTCTGGCTTTTACCCGAATCGCATGTCAGGCACGGTGGTCGTCGTTGCCTGGAATATGACTGCCATGGGGATCGGTTGTGGGTGACTCGGCTGCGTCGCTGAGGCGGCGATTTAATTGGTCTCCCGTAAAGTGCTCGAAGAGTTCAGCATGCTCGTGAATGCGTTCATCGGGGATGCCCGCCTCGGTGACTAGATAAGTCTCCCACAGGCGATGTGAGCGCACCACTTGTTCGGCTCGTGAGACGCCGGCAGTTGTCAAACGATAACCCTCGTGTCCGGAGGTAATCAGGCCGCCACGGCGGAGAGAGAATAGTGCGATTCGCGTCTCCCAGCGAGTCGCCAATAAGCGTTGAGTAATAAAGGTAAAGTTGGCTTTTTGGTCGATTTGCCGTTCGGCTAAGCGGTACAACAAACCGACGATATCCTCGCGCAAAATTCTCCATGCCAATAGCTGGCGTCGAACCATCCGCACCAAGATACCATGCCGCGGACCAAAGCTGGCCGCCAACGTGAATAGCACTCCGGTCATCACAGCCATCATGCCGGCGGTGCTGGTGCTGTGATAGCCAAACCACTCCGGAATGATTAAGGCTGAGAGGTGACCCAGCACCGCCGCCGCGCTGCCGATCAGCACGCTGAGCAGAATCATGACACCTAAGCGGTCGGTCAGCATGTATGCGGCTGCTGGCGGGACCACCAACATCGCCACCACCAAGATATTGCCCACACTTTCAAAGCTGGCCACAGCCGTGATCGCGACTTGCGTCATCAACAAATAGTGAATCAACCAGGCGGGAAAGCCCAGCGTGGTTGCCAGAGCCGGGTCAAAAGAAGTCAGCTTTAACTCTTTGAAGAACAGCGTTACGAACAGCAGGTTTAATAGCGAAACGGTCCCCAGCACAATCACCACGCGGGGAATATCGAGTCCCCACAGCGCGACCGTGTCGAGTGGCGTTAACTCGATAGCACCATATAGCACGCAACCAGGATCGAGGTCGACGTGGTCGGCTGCTTGGACAATCATTACCAGGCCAAGCGCGAACAGGGAGGTAAACACGACTCCCATCGAAGCACCCTCATCGACTCTTCCGACCCGCCGAATCCATTCGGTGAAAGCGGCGGTGGCTAATCCGACGATGACAGCGCCAATGAACATTGGCAGACTGCTGCGACTGTCGCTGATTAAAAAAGCGACCGCCAACCCGGGAAGGATAGCGTGGCTAATCGCGTCACCCAGCAGGCTCATCTTTCGTAACACTAAGAAATTGCCTACCAAGGCGGCCGAAACGGCGGCGAGCACACCGGCGAGCACGATCCAGCCATCCAAGTCCCAAGACAGCACCAGGGCGTAGGGGAGCGATGCGAGTAAGCCGTCCAGGATCATGACCGTTGCTCCGCTTGGTTTGAGCTTGGGTCGGCTGAGGCCGCCGCGTCGCCGTGTGGATCGTCGGGTACCCCATCGATTGTTCGCCGTCGCGTTAACAAAGCTTCGAGTTTCTCAATCATCTCGCGATCGAGCACATGTTCGATGGCATCCGCGTCGCGGTCGACTTTGGAGGGTGCCACATCAGCGTGGGTGATTAAGTACATTTCCCACAGGCGGTGCTCGTGAACCAACTGGCTCGCCCGCTCAAAGCCTGCCGGGGTGAGCCGTAGCGAACGGTCGCCCGTGACCGTGACCAGTCCCTGCTTGGCCGCCCGCCGCAGGCAACGAATCAGTCGACTTTTTCCCCAGCTCCGCATTGATAAGACGGTGTGCCAAGGAATTGGCTGATCATGGCCTTGTCCGCCAGTTCGCTCGACCTGCTCATAAAGTCCTCGTAGTAAATGTTGGTGATCTACCTTGCGATTCAAACGGCGGCGTCGATAACCACGAATCAAGACACCACGTGAGACTCCAAAGAACATGCTGATCTCAAACGCGAAGGCGGAGACCAAAACAATCATGGCGCCCGAAGGCAAACGGGGTAAAATGGCACTCATGGCGGCACCCACCAAACAACTGCCGCCTCCGATCAAGGCGGCAAACACCGTCATCCAGGTCATTTGCTCGGTCCAAAATCTCGCCGCGGCAGCGGGGATCACCAACAAGGCAATCATGAGAATTAAGCCTACCGCTTGGAGACCGATGATCGTCACGACGGTGACTAGAATCATCAGCAGCAAATCCAAGGCGACCACGGGGAAACCGCGGGAGCCAGCGTAGCTTTCGTCAAAACAAACGAGTTTTAATTCCTTATAAAAGAGCACGCACGTTAATTGGCACAGGGTGCCGGCGATGGCGATCAACCAAGCATCCGAGGAAATCATCGATGCGGTTTTGCCGTAGATGAACGCTTCGAGCCCGGCCGAATGACCAGCTGGCATCTGTTGGATGACTCCTAAGATCGCCACGCCACCGCCAAAGAAAACACTTAACACAATCCCCAGAGCAGCGTCTTCTTTCAAACGCGTGAGGTTGCGGATCAGCAAGATCGCCAACATCCCCAGCGTGCCGGTGACGGCTGCACCAAACAAAAGCACGGGCAACGATTTTCCCGATAGGCCAAAGAATGGGGCAAGTATGAACGCCATGCCGATTCCGGGCAGGGTGGCGTGGCTGAGTGCGTCGCCCATCAGCGCGCGTCGTCGCAGGAGGGTAAAACTGCCAATGGTGCCCGCCGCAAATCCTAACAACGTGGTGCCAATAATTACCACGCGAGTGTTATAGTCTCGCAGCGATAAGACTCGCCACCATGTTTCCCAGGATGGCCACTCGATGCGGCGATCGGTTAACGAGCGACCGCCGATGGCATTTCCCTGGCCCCAGAGGGACAGTTCGTCAAGCAATTTGGGATGGTAAGGCTCGCTGAATTCGGAGCCTAAGCAAGCACTAGGTACTAAGAGCGCCCAGCCGCAAACCATGGTAGCAATCGCAACGAAAGCCAGTCTCATAGCGTTTTCTCGCGTCGACGCATCGCCTCGGTAGCTTCCTCTAACAGTGTTAAACGTCCTCCGTAAGTCTTCTGCAAGTTGTCTTGATGAAAGGTGGTTTCAACCGGGCCATGAGCGACCACTCGCATGTTCAGCAGCACCACGTAATCAAAATAATCGGCCACGGTCTGCAAGTCATGATGAATGACCAACACTGTTTTGCCCCGCTGTTTCATTTCCTTGAGAATCTCAATGATGGCTCGTTCGGTTGCCGCGTCGACGGCGGCGAAAGGCTCGTCCATTAAATACAAGTCAGCATCCTGGACCAGCGCGCGAGCTAGGAAGGTGCGTTGTTGCTGGCCACCAGAGAGCTGACTGATTTGGCGGTTGCCGAAATCTGCTAAACCAACCCGATCCAAAGCTTCGGCGGCTAGTTGACGGTGTTTACGACGGACCGGCAAGCACCAGCCGATTTTGCCATACAGTCCCATGGCCACGACATCGAGCGCGTTGACCGGAAAATCCCAATCGACACTTTCCCGTTGGGGTACATAGCCGACGCGGCCACGCTGGGCCCGGTAGGGTTTGCCAAACACGCGGATCTCACCCGAAGCCTTCGGCAGCAGGTCCATGACTGCTTTAATTAAGGTGCTCTTCCCTGCCCCGTTTGGACCCACGACGCCGATCAGCTGACCGGCAGGGAAATCGATGCTAATGTCCCATAAAACCGGCTTGCGATGATAAGCTACCGTCAAATCGTAAATCGATAATGGACAGTCGGCGTCCGGCGAACCGCTCAGATTGTTTCGGTTCATCATGTGTTGCACCCACTGTTAATCGCTAGGCAATGATATAAGAGAAAGTTCATTTGGAGTCCGCTGCATCACCAGCCTCGAAGGCCGCGAATCCTCCCGCGGGTACTTGTCCTCCCAACGCTGCCGTGACAGTGTTAACATTGTGTTCGATCATACCCAAGTAACTGCCCGTCGGAGTATCTTTCGGGCCCATTGCATCGGAATAGAGGGTGCCACCCTGGCGAACTTGGTGCCCGCGAGCCAGCGCCCCGTCAATCAGCGCACGGATGTTCTTGTCGGAAACGCTCGATTCCACAAATACGGCCGAAATCTGGCGATCGACCAACAGCGTGACTAAATCGTTGATCCGCTGTAAGCCGGCCTCCGATTCCGTAGATAAACCTTGAACTCCCAATACCTCCATTTGATACGCGCGGCCGAAATAGTTGAACGCATCATGGGAAGTGATCAACACGCGATTGGACTCGGGGATCGTGGCTAGCGTTGCTCGCGCGTAACGATCGAGCAACTGCAGGCGTCGCTGGTATTCGGCACCCCGCGCGATAAACTCGTCCTTCCACTGGGGTGCCAGATCGCTTAAGCCCTGGACGACTGGCGAAACACCTTGGCTCCACAAGCCGACATCCATCCAGGCGTGGGGGTCATAGTGGCCGGCAAAGTCGGCTGGTTCCAGCAATTGATCTTGGGGAATTCCTTCGGTAATGGCGTAGACCGGGCGCTGCCGGCCGATCTGCAACAGTCGGTCCACCATTTTGCCTTCCAGCATTAGGCCAGCGTAAAAGATCACATCGGCTTGTTGCAGCATGCGCACTTCATGGGTTTTGGCCGTGTAGAGGTGCGGATCGACCCCAGCTCCCATCAGTTGGATGGTCTCGACACGCGAACCACCGACGTTGGAAACGATGTCGGCCACCATGCCCACCGTGGTCACGGCGCGAATGGTATCTGTGCCGGAATTTTGCAGCTCAGAATCCCCCTGGCCGCAACCACCAAGCAGCACCACCGCTGCGAAACTAGACCACACTCCCCGGCTGATTTGTCCCATTACCGTCATTCAATAAGGCGGCTGATTCGTCTTGGCGAAACGCCCAGAATGTAGCACAAGCTACAAATCTCAGTCGTATTCTATCGCCAAGGAAACAGAAAACCAAGGCCTGGCTGCGGTTGGCGAGTCTTTGTTGGGGGGAGGCTTCGCCGGGGTCAGGCTTTGTGTTCGGTGTTGGGAAGAGTTCGGATTGACTGTTTGTTGGTGCTCACTCGTTGTTTAGGGGTGATTCGATGCGGCGTACACCACACAGCCATCTCACCCAAGGTCAATGCAAAGCGCTTCTTGTTGAAGGAATCACAGCTGCAACGGCGAGGGCTCATCGCGTTGACTCGAGCCCACGCCCTCAAAGGTTTGGCAGGAAAATGGGGGCAGGAAAATATGTTGCCGTAATTTTTCTGCCCGCGGTCTGTGGAGGTTGGTGCTCAACGCTTGCGCTCAGCCTGAACCCCGAGTTGTAGACCCAAGGCAAGCTCGCCCAAAAGCCACGCTAGAACGGCTCGTCTAGATCGTCGATTTCGTCGAACTCTTGCCAAGCTGGGCAATTATGAGCGGCGGCGGACTTCGATTCCTCGAATGTCTCATTGCAATCGCAGCACCAGAGGTGGCCGCAGTCATCACAGCGTCCAATGGTCGCATCGTCGATTTCGGGATCGTCTTCGCAGTCTCGTGTTGATTCGCTATCGCAATTCGGGCATCGCCCAACCATGATCATGTTGACGAACTCGTCTTCGTCGTCGCATTGTTCGAGGAGATTCACGATTTCTTCGAAGCCGTCGGGGTTCATATTCTGCATCAACTGCATCATCATCTGAGCCTCTCCTGGTATTGGCTCTTGGTCGTGCATTGCGGCGGCGGAACCCTGTTTGCCCTTCCAGAATGGGCAAAACGGACAGTCTTCGCCAATGGGAAACTCCTCGCCTTCCTCGTGTGGGCAACCCATGTTTTCATCGGTGGCCGCAACTCGCGTGACATTGTGTTCGTCGAAAAACGCTGTGATTTTCGCGATGACCGCTGGATCGTCTTTGACATTGATTCCTACAAAACGCTCCATTATCGGTTCGCTGTCCTCGGATTGAATCACGGAAGCGACGATCTTCGTCGTCGTTTTCTCGTCGGGGCCATAGAGCGCAACGGTTCCGATCGGAAAGTTCCATGGTGACGGTGAATGTTTACTTCGATAGCTTTGAACCGCGGCTTCCCACTCGGCAAAGTCTTGATCACTTATCTGGTCCCTGTTTTCTTCAGAGATAAGCAATCCGGTTTCTTCAAATGCGTGGATCAGCGCTGGATCCACGCCTGCCGCTTTCATCGCTTCGACCATGAAATGCTCGGTGTGTTCCGAGTGGCCTGGAAACAACAGATCATTCGGCCGCAGTTCACGTCCCAGTTCGTCAGGCAATTCGTCGATGCGATTCCGCAGCAACTCGTCAACTTCTTCCGACATCGGGATGGAGCGGCGAATTGTACCGGCTTCATCTTCTACAAAATTAACGTCTTTCTTTAAGCAACATTGTTTGTATTTTTTTCCGCTTCCGCAGGGGCACTTCTCGTTCCGGCCGATTGGTTGCATGGGACAGTTCTTTATGGGTAGCGATCAACAAAAACTTTAGATTCCTTCGACGCTAGCACTTCTTATTCGTCGAGTCGTACTGCGGTGACGATGGGTGACCACCGTTGCAGGGATTCAGGTGGCCTGCAGCAAAGAGGCCGGGCCCTTGGATTGGCCGTTTGGAACTTGGCCAAAACAGTATGGAATTCTAGCATACTCGTCGCGGCGGACTTAGAACCTATCCGAGAACCCAAAAGAACCGCGGCTAGCGCCAAAGCGGCTAATGGTTTTCGGATAGGTTCTAAGTGTCGCAAAGGATGCCCAGCCGTGGCGGGGTGCTTCGCATGGCAACTAGTCGGATCGATGTATTCGCGGAATGCATCTCGCTCTACTCGATGGCGGCGGTAGGGTACTGGCAGAAATACGCCAAAAATTTACCCCACACATTTGCAATCAAGACGCCGCCAAGATTCAGTCAGGAAACGCAGGGGCCTCGGAAAAACCGGGGTTTTGCGTGCTATCTGCGGCTGGTGAAGATCATAGAGAGTACCGAAGGTGGGACTCGAACCCACACGTCCTTGCGGACACTGGATTTTGAATCCAGCGCGTCTGCCAATTCCGCCACTTCGGCGCAGTCGTGTTACACGAAGGCTGCTTGACCTCGGGAAACCCGCGTTGGCACGCAGTTTTTCCTCAGCGGTTCCAAGTATCACTCAGGGAGCCTAAATTTGCAAGCCGGTTTCAGTCGTAGAAAATAACCCCCCAGTGTTGCGAGGTTTGCCAGCCGGCAGGTCATCGCGGCAGAGGTTTTTCAAAGTGACGGGCGATGTACCCATTGAATGCCTTTCGCCGTTCCGTGTTCGCGCTCCCGCAGGGTTTCAATGAAGGCTGTTCATCAACCCAAATCAACCGGCAGCGGTGAGGAGCTGGCAAAGCTGTGGGGTTGAGCCGCGGAGGTGTCGCTCGGCTCGTCAGCGCTGAGGCACTGCGGTTCCATCTCCGTGCTGAAAAGATACCACCAAGGAATGCTTTTCAGATCGAGTGCCATCCAGATCGCATTGCCAATCGCCGAAGCCCAGCCCCAATTGGGAAAATCGCTCCGCACGAACAGCGGAATAAAAATGAACAAGAACCAGCAAGATTTGTAAACAAATTGTAGCGCCAAGATTGGCAGGAATTTGAGTGGGGCGCGAATAGCCAGCACGCATAAAAAACCTACCGTCAACCAGATGCTGGCCAGCGCTCCGTAAATGATCGGATCCTGCTCGGGGAGTATAAATGGAAAGCCCACAAATTTGCGGGCGAACTTCGCCGGGGCAAGCAGCATCACAAAGCCGGTGATGATACCCAGCACGGCTGTGGCACCGTAGGTTAACTTCATCCAGCCGAAGGCTATTTCCCGTTTCCGCACCGCGCTCGCTTGTGCCACTTTGATTCACTCCGGCTATGACAAAAGACGACTGGTCAAAAATCTTTCGGCGACTGAAAGTCGGATCGTCGCCGGAATTTGGCCGCAGGTTAGGTGGTATCGCAGGTTGGCAGCAAGAGCGATTTCAGAGCGGTCGCTTTAGGGGGTTACCGATGCTCGCTTGAGGATCGCTGTCCACTCTGTTTTGCGGACAGGTTGGATGCTGAGTCGACTTCCTTTTCGCAGCAGCTCCATCTTTTCCAAGGGAGTCATCTGTTTTAGCTCGGACAACGGCAGTGGCTGTTCAAATTTCTGATCGAGCTTGATATCGACCATAAACCAGCGAGGGTTCTCCGCATCCCCTTTGGGGTCGTGATACTTGCTCCGTGGTTCCCAAGCAAAATGATCGGGATAGGCAGCGCGGACGACGGTCGCCGTGCCAACAATGGCCGGATTTTTGACGCTGTGGTAGAACAACACCCGGTCCCCTTCTTGGACCTCATCGCGTAACAGATTGCGAGCCTGATAGTTG
>CAZHTX010000080.1:0-15797 GCA_964535475.1 uncultured Pirellulaceae bacterium | reverse complement strand
ATCGTCCGCTCGGCCCCAAGCGATCGAGCCGGTTCCAGCGATGAGGCCAATGCCCGCACTGACAATTTCAGTCGATTCGAGCGGTCGCGAGGCGGCGAGTAAAATTTCCGCATCCGAGCAGACCATGACGTCAAGGCCGAGCCGTCGCGCAAACGCCCATTGCTGAACCTGTTGACGTTCCTCGTTGCGACCACATCCTGCCAGGCAAAGACAGGCTCGCGTCGTCTGTGAGCGTGGCAGATTAGCGGCCGCAAAGGCCCGCTCGGTTGCGAGCAGGACTTGCTGCCCGGCCTTGTCCAGCCCGTCGACGGTAAGATTGGCAGGACCCGCGAGCCCTTTACCCAATAGAGAAACACCTTCCGGATTACGGTGGCCGAGCCAAGCTTCCGTCTTGCTGCCACCCGCGTCGATGCCCAGAAATAGCTCTGGGTTGTTTGTGCCTAAAGAATTCATGTTTGCGATTCGTGCAAAGCACCACTCAAGCGACCACGACACTTGGCCAACATCATTCGTGCCATCTCGACCGGCGTGTCGCGGAGGCAGCAGACAATCGCGGTCTTGACTTCGCCATCGCAACGTTGCAACAGCAGCGAGGCTTGGTCGCTGGTCAGCCCCGTGATCTCACTGACGATGCGTTGGCTGCGATGTTGTAGTTTTATATTGCTGGCCCTGACATCAACCATTAAGTTACCATAAGTTTTTCCAATCAAGATCATGGCACCCGTAGTCAACATGTTGAGCACCATTTTGGTTGCAGTTCCCGCCTTGAGGCGTGTGGAACCGCTGAGAATCTCGGGCCCCACGACAGGAGCGATCATAATTTCTGCGTGTTGATGGAGTTCGGAATTTAGGTTGCAAGTGACTCCAACGGTTTTTGCTCCTAATTGGCGAGCATATTTTAAACCTCCGAGCACGTAGGGAGTACGTCCGCTTGAGGCGATACCAACGAGCACGTCAGCCGAAGAAAAGTTGTGGGCGCGGAGATCATCGGCGCCCAACGTAGTGGAATCTTCAGCCCCTTCAACCGCTTTGGTTAAGGCTGGCGGCCCGCCAGCGATCAAACCGACTACTAATTCCGGCGGCGTATTAAACGTTGGCGGGCATTCGGCAGCGTCCAGCACTCCCAGCCGTCCCGATGTCCCAGCGCCGATGTAGAACAGCCGCCCGCCCGCTTGGAAACTGTCGGCAATGACCGCAATCGCATCGGCAATCGGTTGACGTTCACGCGCAACGGCTGCCGCCACGCCAGCGTCTTCCGTATTCATCAAGTTCACGATCTCAGCAGCGGAAAGCCGGTCCAAGTTGAGCGAGTTCGGATTCCGCTGTTCAGTGGTCAAATCTTGGAGCATGGGGCGGGACTTGTGATTGTGAAGTTGTTAAAGTGTGACAAAGAATACTGAAAACATGCCCGCAATTCACTGACGTTCAAAAGGCTCTTCGATGGATTTTCAACTGGGGTGGGTCGATGCCGCAGTGTTGACCGCCTCGATTGGTTTGGTAATCGCAGTGGGGCTGCGAGCGCGAGGCAAAAGTCAATCGATGGAGGCTTTTTTGCTGGGTGATCGGAATCTTCCCTGGTGGGCGATTCTCGGTTCAATTGTAGCAACCGAGACGAGCACCGCCACGGTGCTCAGTTTGCCAGCCCAAGCTTTTGGGGCAACTGGGATGCGGTTCTTACAGCTGGCTATCGGTTTCTTTCTGGGACGCCTAATCGTGGTTTATTTGTTGCTGCCACTCTTTTTCCAAGGGCGGTTGTTTAGCGCTTATGAGGTCTTGCAGCAACGGTTTGGCGTGACGACCCTGCGGGCGGCGAGTTTGCTGTTTCTGGTGACTCGCAATTTGGGTGATGGCTTGCGTTTGTTTCTGGCGGCCTTGGTGATCGAGCAGCTTTTGGGCTGGAGTTTTTTCTTTAGCGCCGTCACCATCGGTGGAGTCACCATTTTTTATACATATTTTGGCGGTATGCGGTCTATCGTCTGGAACGACTGTATTCAGTTGGTGATTTACATGCTCGGAGCCGTGGCGACCTTGTTCATCATCAATTCGTTGCTGCCCAATGGATTCTCGACCTTTTGGGAATATGCTAAGGACAGCGGCAAGTTGCAAGTCGTTCAGCTCGGTCCACAAACCGAAGTTACCAGCGGAGGCTTATTGGCTTGGCTGTTGACGGAACCTTACAGCCTGTGGGCTGGCATCGTGGGTGGTTGTTTTTTGTCGCTGGGCACGCATGGCACCGATCAAATGATGGTCCAACGTTATCTCAGCGCCCGCAGCGAACGTGATGCCGGGAGAGCGATTTTCTGGAGTGGTATCGTTGTCTGCGCTCAGTTTTCACTTTTTCTCTTGATTGGGGTTCAGCTGGCTTGTTTCTTTTCCCTCCAGCCGGATGTGGAAATTGGCCGCCCGGATGAGGTTTATATCCGCTTTATCGTCGACTGGTTTCCCAAGAACGTGGGTCTGATTGGATTAATGTTGGCGGCGATTTTGGCGGCCGCGATGTCTACGTTATCAAGCTCCTTGAACGCGTCAGCCTCCGCCTTGATCAACGATTTTTATCTGCCGCTGCGAAAGACCAAACCCGAACCAGCCCAACTCTTCCGCTTGACGCGTTGCACCGCTGTCGGTTTTGGTATTTTGCAAGTGGCCATCGGAATTTGGGCAACCACGCTCGACCAAACCGTGGTCAGTAATGCCTTGACGATTGCCGGTTACGCGGCCGGTCTGCTGCTGGGACTGTTTGCCCTGGGAACATTGACCAGGCGGGTTGCCCAGCGCGACGCGATGCTCGGTGCAGCATGTGGTTTGCTGGCGCTGCTCGGTTGTCAGTTCCTGGTGCCTCCCCTGGCTGATTATCTGTGGCCCGAACTGGGCCTGCGAGTCGCCTGGCCATGGTTTGCCTTCATTGGTGCGTCCATTACATTTTTGTTTGGTTATCTTTTCTCATTGGTTACCCCCGCTCGTCCAGCATCCTTCCCCCAGTAATCAGGTTTTTCGCATCATGGGCTATTCAAACTGCTTCACACCAATCTCCCCGAGAGCCTTACCGCGGCTGTCTGTAATATTCGCCGCGCTGGTGGGATTCGCGACTGCTGCGACAGTGTTACCAGCAGCACAATTGCCCACCGGTCAACTGGCCGAAGCTGGCTTGCCGGATGATCTGGTCGAGCAGATCCGGCCACTGATCGAGCAGGGGATTGCCGCGGAAAAGCTCCCGGGGTGCGTGATCTGCGTCGGTCGTCAGGGCCGCATCGTATTGCTGGAAGCTTTCGGTAATAAACAGCTGGTTCCAGAACCCGTGCCGATGACAACCGATACGGTGTTTGATTTAGCCTCGTTAACGAAACCGGTGGCGACTGCCACCAGCATCATGAAACTTATCGAATCGGGTCAGCTGCGTTTGGGGACGCGAGTGGCTGCTCTAATTCCTGAATTTGGCACGCATGGCAAAGAGGCGATTACGATCCAAGACTTATTGATCCATCAAAGTGGATTGATTCCCGATAATGCGCTGGCGGACTATCAGCAGGGGCCGAAGGTTGCCTGGGATAGAATTTGTCAATTGAAACTCATCGCTCCCGTGGGCAGCACATTTAAGTATTCAGATGTCAATTTTATTGTCTTAGCTGAGATCATTCAGCGGTTGACCGACAGCGATGTCGATCAGTTTTCGCGAGCGGAGATTTTCTCGCCCTTGGGGATGCGGGAAACGGGCTTCGTTCCCTCTGAGTCGCTGGCCCGGCGGGCGGCGCCCACGCAGCAGCGTGATGGTCAATGGATGCAAGGCGAAGTGCATGACCCGCGAGCTTATCTTCTGGACGGAATTGCCGGTCACGCCGGGTTATTTTCCACCGCTGGCGACTTGGCCGTGTACGCACAGATGATGCTTGGGGGCGGGACGCTTGAGTTGGAGGCCGCGGATTCGGTACGTGTGCTTTCCCCGCGAACGGTCGCAAAAATGACCGCCCCCTATCAGGTATCGGGCGGTTTGCGCGGCCTCGGCTGGGACAAACAAACTGGATTTTCCAGCAATCGCGGTGACTTGTTGAGCTCCGCCGCGTTTGGCCACGGCGGCTTTACCGGCACCGTGCTGTGGATCGATCCCAAACTCGATCTATTCTTTATTTTCCTCAGTAATCGCGTGCACCCTGATGGCAAAGGCAGCGTCAATCACTTAGCCGGCCAGATTCTGAATGTGGTCGTTGGCGGTTTGGACTTTAACTCGGCTGCGGAAACGCAGCGTTTGGCAAAGCCCGCGGTGTTGACTGGAATTGACGTGTTGGCGCGTGATCAGTTTCGGCAACTGCGTGGCCGTCGCGTGGGGTTGATCACCAACCATACCGGACGCGATCAAGCGGGTCGAAGCACGGTAGAACTACTACATCAATCCCCAGAGGTCGAACTCGCGACCCTGTTCAGTCCCGAGCATGGATTTAAAGGCCAGCTCGACGTGAGCAAGATCAGCGATAGCCAAGATGCAACGACGGGGCTGAAAATTTACAGTCTGTATGGGGCGACCCGACGACCCACCGCCGAGATGCTTGATGGAATTGATACCGTCGTGTTTGATATTCAAGATGTGGGGGCTCGCTTTTACACCTACATTTCCACCATGGGTGAAGCGATGCAGGCGGCGGCCGAGCAGCAAAAAAAGTTTGTCGTACTGGATCGCCCCAATCCAATTAACGGTCGCGATATCGCGGGGCCCATGCTCGATCCGGGAGCCGAATCGTTTGTCGCCTTTCATCGTCTGCCAGTCCGACACGGTTTGACCACCGGGGAATTGGCATTGCTGATGAAGGCGGAGTTAAACCTCGAGTTGGATTTGCAGGTCATTCGTTGCGAGGGCTGGCAACGGGACGATTATTGGGAAGCGACCAATTTGACTTGGGTCAACCCGTCGCCAAACATGAGAAGCCTGACCCAAGCGATCTTATATCCTGGAATCGGTTTGCTGGAGCTAACCAATCTGTCCGTGGGACGTGGTACAGACACTCCTTTCGAAGTGATCGGTGCACCTTGGATGAACGCACGTGAATTGGCCGCTGAATTGAACGCACGCGAGCTTCCCGGTGTCGTGTTTGTGCCAATTGAGTTTACCCCGACTTCGAGTAAACACGCTGATACGTTGTGCCATGGTGTGAACATCGCGGTCACCAATCGTGCCGAGTTGCAACCAGTGCGGGTTGGTTTGGAAATCGCCGTCTGCTTGCGTAAACTCTACCCGGATGCCTGGGAGCTGAAGAATTTTAACCGGCTGTTGGGTAACAGTAAAATCTATGACGCGATCGTCGCTGGGCAGCCGATGAGTGACATCTTGCCACTCGCGCAGGAAGGCCTAGCGACGTTCCAGAGAAAACGACAACAATATCTGTTGTATGGAAATTCAGATCAGTAGTTGTCTCGCCCTGAACATTCTCCTCGAACGCATCCCAACTTCGTTATGACTCGCCTATTTGCCGGCACGCCGTTTGATATCCCACCAACTTGTGACGACTGCGGTCAGACCGAGTCGGAGTGTACCTGTTCCGCGGCTGAGAAAGCGGAAGCCGCGGCGCGGCGGCAACGTGAAGCTTTGCGTTTACCTCCTGGGAAACAAAAGGCTCGTGTGAGCGCTCAGAAGCGAAAAGGTGGTCGGCAAGCGACGGTCGTTGAGGGCTTGACGGCCGAGGCCAACGATTTGCCAGAGTTGTTGAAGAAACTTCAGCTGGCATGTGGCACGGGCGGGACTGTGAAAGCGAAGGAGAATCTTATCGAGCTGCAAGGAAACCATGTGCAGGCCGTGCGAGACTCGCTGCAGGAAATCGGCTACCGGACCAATTGATCTTACGAAGCTCAGCCGCAACGCGCCAGCGTCCGGTTCCTCCGAACCGTGAGCTGGCGCTCAACGGCCGATAAAACCGCAAGATCTCTATTGGCTGGCAGCCAGGGTGACGATCGTGGTTAGACCATTGAGGAAAACGTGGACAACCACGCTGGCCCAAATGCGACCAGTTTGTCGGTAGAGATAGCCGAGGCCGAGAGCGAGAAAAAAGAGGCTGATCGGTGCAGGTCCCTGACCGGCATGGGCTGCTGCGAAGACCAAGCTGGAGATGACCAGCGGCCAGCGAGCAACGTACTGAATCGTGCTCCCGCTTTGACTCACCGCATGACTCGCTTCGCCGGACGGTGTGTTGGGTAATCCGGATTCGTCTTCAGCGTCGGGAGCGGACGCCTCGCCGTCACCAACTGAGTCTGCTTCGTTCGATATACCTGAATTGGTATTGGCCGAGCCGGCAGCGTTTCGCTGAGGGCGAAAGTTGAGATGTTCCAGCCAACCTTGAAAGAGACCTCGGAAAAAGAACTCTTCGGTCAATGGGGCCACGATCGTGGAGCTGGTCACCATGATAGCAATCACACCCCAGGTCTGCGGCGAATTCAAGACATCAATCAGCGGATGCTCGTACTTGATGAAGTAGACCAAGATTGACTGCAGCACATAGACCGGTGGCAGCAGCATCACGATCGCCACCAAGCCAATCCGCAGATCACGCCAGCAAGGTAGAAAACCGTAGGCACTCAGCGGGATCCCGCGAAGGGAAATCCAGAGCAGAGTGAGCGTGGTGGAAAGAACGGTCGCGAGTGCTTGCACGGCTATCGATGGAATCAAACGCTCGAAATCGATCTGCTGGATTGGCTTCTGCGGTAGCTTCTCAGCTTGTTCCGCAGCCGATTCTGCGATCTCCGTCTCAGTCGCTGGCTCCGTCTCAGTCGCTGGCTCCGTCTCAGTCGCTGGCTCCGTGTCAGTCGCGATTTCCGTGTCAGTCGCTGGCTCCGTGTCTGCCTTGGCAAGCTCTGTCTCGGCGTCAGATTCCGAGTCCGATGTTACCGCGACCGTGGGCGGAGCAGCGGCCGGCGGGATCAGCAACGGGGCTAAGAGTGCGGCGGTCAACCCGAAGATGCCAACGGCGAGCAGCAAATCGGAAAGGCTGGCACCGACTCCCGAACGTTTTTCGGGTTCCAAAATCGGTTTCCCCAAAAACAGTTTTACTCCCGCCACCGCCCAGAGCACAAAGGAGCCGCCGAGCCACAGCAACGCCAGCATCGAGAGTAGCAACAGCAGTATGTTGGGGGGCGCGTCGGGAGTGAGATTCGATTCAAGCATTAGGCATTTTCAGCGGGTACGGTCCTGAGAACGCGGCCGGCAATGAAGACATAGTCCAAGCCGGAAACCAGCGTGAGCAGGATGGCCGACCACACCGTGAGTACGCTGGTAATCGCTAACCAGTTTGGCGACTCGGGCGTCATCAAGTCGATTAACACGACGATTACGGCTGCGCATTGCAGCACCATTTTCCATTTGCCCAGCTGGCGAGCGGAGAAATCTCCACCGGCACCTTCAATCAGACCGCGAAGCGAGGTGACCAGCAACTCACGGCCCACCACGATGATCGCCATCCAGGCAGCGATTCCCGATTCGCTAACTCCCACCAAGGCGATGAAGGTGCCACAGATGATAATTTTGTCAACGAAGGGATCGAAGATGCGTCCCAGTTTGGTCACTTGCCCATATTTGCGAGCCCAATATCCATCGATCCAATCGGTCGATGCGGCGATCACAAAACAAACACAGGCGGCGAAAAACAACTCGTAGGCGATCAGCCCAAACACCACGCAAGACAGCACTAGCCGGCTGGATGTCAGCAAATTTGGCACGTTCCAAGGAGAAACGGCTTTACCGCTAGTCGCAGTGGTCATGAGTGGCTCCCAACGGACTGTAGAAAACGATCGTGTCGTGGTGGATTAGTGTGCTTGATCAACAGAGACCGCAATCAAATCATAACCCTGTGACCCCACCACTTCACATGGCACCATTTGGCCCACGGCCAACGGTTCGTCAGTTCCCTCAGAGACGTAGGCGACGCCATCGATTTCCGGCGCGTCTGCAAATGAACGCCCCAGCCACACACCCGGTTGGCCTTCCAGCGGGCTGTCGATCAGAAAGTCGAGTGTCTTGCCAACCATCGCGTCGTTATGCTCAAAGGCGATCTCTTGTTGGACCTGCATCAAGGCTTCACGACGCTGTTCTTTGGTGGCTTCGTCAATTTGATTCGGTAAGCGAGCTGCCGGGGTGTCAGGCTCGAAAGAATAGGTAAAGACACCGAGCCTTTCGAAATGCCACTTGTTGACAAAGTCAACCAGCTCGGCAAAGTCTTCGTCAGTCTCGCCGGGAAAGCCGGTGATCATCGTGGTCCGCAGCATTAATCCATCAATGCGGCTGCGAAGTTTGTCGAGCAATTTTTCGGTGTCGGCGCGGTTAACCCGTCGCGCCATGCGTTTGAGCATCGCATCGCTGGCGTGCTGCAGTGGCATGTCAATGTAAGGAATGATGCGTTGGGCACCCGCCAACGTGTCGATCAGCGTGTCGTCAATATACATCGGATAGAAGTACATCAAGCGAATCCACTCGATACCTTCGATTTGATCGAGCTCTTTGAGCAGTTCCGAAAGGCGAGGTCGGCCGTACAGATCGAGACCATAGTAAGTTGTATCTTGGGCAACGATTACCATCTCGCGAACGCCCGAAGCAGCCAAAGCGCGAGCCTCGGAAATTACTTGCTCGAATGGTTTGCTGGCGTGCTTGCCTCGCATTTTGGGAATCGCACAGAACGTGCAAAGCCGATCGCAACCCTCAGAGATCTTTAAGTAGGCGAAGTGTCGTGGGGTTACAGCCAAGCGGTGACTGTCGGGCAGTGCGCGAATCGGGGCAGGTCGGAACACCGTGCGTTGCTCGTCCAGACCACCGATCAGCCGATCGGCAACCGCCACGATCTCGTCGCGACCAAAGACGCCGATGAGCGCGTCGATATCGGGTCGTTCGGTCAATAACGAGTCCCGCTGACGCTCGGCCAGACACCCGCTGACAATCACCCCGCGGATCTTGCCAGCTCGCTTGAGCGCCAACATCTCGTCGATCGCTCCCAAAGACTCGGTGCGAGCGGCGTCAATGAAGCCACACGTATTGACGACGACAAAATCGGCACCCTCAGCATCATGCGTGAGCGCATAGCCATCATGCTGCAGCCGTCCCAGCATCTGCTCGGTATCGACCAAGTTTTTGGGGCATCCCAAGCTGATGACCGCGTAGTGCCCGCGGACGGCATGTTCGCTGGTTACGGTCGAGGGCTGGAGGCCGGGCTGGTCGGTGACAATTGGTAACTGCATTGCGGTCGATGACTATGGGGTTGTTGGACAACGAACGTTCACCCATGCAGGGTACCCGACATTGAACACTTCGCAAAGGAAGCGAAGGTACACGAGGCTGTGAATTTCCCGAAATTTTACCCGAAAGTTAGCCCATCTGGTCCGGTATTGCCGGAACTCCCTGCAACAGTTCACCCAACAGGATCGCCAGCGATGCGGCCATTGTCTGCAAACTCATCGATGCCAGAGGTCGACGACCAGCTACCGCTTGAGCGGCTTGATGGGGGGCCAGTGGCAAATGGACGAAGCAGCAACGGGTGGGTAACCCCCGCTGCGCGATCAGATGCTGACTCATGAACAAGATCGCATTGCAAAGATAAGTCCCCGCGTGATGCGAAACTTCCGCCGGGATGCCGGCCGCCAGCAATTTCTCTAGCCACGCGTCCAGGGGCAAATTCGAGCGATAGGCAGCCGGTCCACTTTCAATCAGTAACGCACCGGTATCGGTAGTGTTGAGACCAGTCGATTCCAACTTAATCGCGGTGGCCCCGGGGGACTGCCCAAGGTGCAAGGCAAAATCATAGCCAGCAAGCAAATCTTCGCTGAGCCGATGCGTTGTTTCCGCCAGATTGACGGGGTAACGCCGCGTCACGACTTGGCCGCCGGAATCGAACCAACGGGTCAATTCCACCAAAGTTAGCCAACTGCTATTCTCCGGCCACTGATCGTAAGACGCAAAAGCGGTCAGCAAAATTTTGGTCATGCAGCTAGATCCGCCGGTAAAGCAAGGGTGGCAAGTAGTTGACAATGAGACTGGCTGTGAGCCAGGCTGGGAGAAAGTCGGCGAAGCTCACCAAAGTTCCCCCGACGCATTGGCTGCTGCTCAGCTGAATTCTCCACAGCTTGAATATAGTTGCCCGATCGGCAAACGTGTGGTCCAGATTGCGCGTTGACACCTTTTTTATCGGTTGGCAAGCGTGTACAAAAGTCTCAGCACCGGATTGGCGTCTGGCCGCTCGGTATCCGCCGCTATTTTCAACTGTGATATTTTCCGCAAGCGAGTCTTTCATGGATCTAGGTCTTAAGGGCAGGGTGATCGTCGTCACCGGTGGTGCCAGCGGCATTGGTTTGGCCACCATCCGCCTGCTCAGCGAAGAACAAGCAATCCCGGTCTGCTTTGATTTGCAAGCCCCGCCTGCGGATAGCGGTTGTGCCGGCCGGCAAGTCGACATCACCGATTTGAATTCCGTTTCCGCAGCCTATGAGAGCCTCGCTAGCGAATACGGCACTCCCTTCGGACTCGTGCACGCGGCGGCCATTGGCTCGGGAAAATTTGGCTTCCCGTTCAATCGTTTGGAGCCTTACGACTGGCGCCAAGTGCTGGAGGTGAACGTGATGGGGATGACCAACATTGCTCACGTCTTCGGGCCCGCGCTGCAAACGGCCGGGCGGGGGGCGATCGTTTTTATCGCCAGCATCTCGGGGCAGATTGGCTCGCAAACGGACCCGCCTTACAGTGCTTCCAAAGCGGCCAATATTAACTTTGCCCAGTGTTTGGCCAAGGACTTGGCGGCGTCATCGGTCCGCGTCAACAGCGTCTGTCCCGGGATGGTGCAAACGCCACTGAACCGAAGTGTCTGGCAGGCTTGGCATGACTCCCAAGCCGCCGATCAAAGATTGTCCTACGACGAATGGGCGGGGGCCAAGATTCAGGCCGCCGTGCCGCTGGGGCGTTGGCAGCAACCCCGCGACGTGGCCAATATGATCGTCTTTCTGTTGAGCGACCGCTGCAGCGAAGTCACCGGCCAAACCATCAACGTCGACGGCGGCTTCGTCATGCACTGCTAACGCTTGGCAACCGAACCTTTCGCCGACGGTCCAGCCTGCTGGAGTGCTTCGAGCACCTCCTGCTGGTTTACCAAATCGCGAAGCACGATGGGGTCATTGGGTCGACCGGCCGGGTAAATCGCCAACACGGGTATTGAGTTGCTGTTGAGTTCGCTCAATTTGTCGCGAATCTCATCATTGTGATCGGTCCAGTCAGCCAACATGGGAACCGCATCTAACTCGTCCAACATCTCTGCTGTCTCTTCCGTGTTCAACGCGCGGTTGTAATTGACAATGCAATTGACGCACCACTTGGCAGTAAAGTCCACCATCACGGTGCGACCCTCCGCTTGCAATTGTGCCAAACGTTGTTCGCTGTACGGTTCCCATGGCATCTTCTCAGCACCGGGGATCAGCAGACGAAAGGCCAAAAAGCCGACCAGTAAAGCGGTGGTAATGCCGCCGGTCCAAGCTGTGAAACGTTGGTGCAACGGTTTCCAGTTTGGCACTTGGCCAATCCACCAGCAACCAAACCAAGTACCGATCAGGGTGACGAACACGAAGACTCGATAATGATCGGAGAACCCGGCAAACAAGAAGGCCACGGTTCCCAACAGCACGAATGCCATCAGTTGCTTGAGCGTTTCCATCCAGGGCCCCGGTTTGGGCAACCAATAAACCAAGTGCGGCATCAAACCGATGATGATGTAAGGCAGTGCCATGCCTAAACCGACGGTGGTAAAAATCAACCACGTTACCACCGGCGAAGCGGCTAGCGTGAAACCAAACACGGCTCCCAACAACGGACCACTGCACGGTGTGGCCAATAGCGTTGTGAAAATACCTTTGAAGAAAGCGCCCGCGGGCCCCTCTTTTTTCTGTAACTGTTGTGATGCTTTTCCGGAGGCAAAACCTGGCAAAGGAATTTCCCAAACTCCCAGAAAGCTCAACGCCATGGCAAATACCAGCAACGTCAAGCCCAAGCGAAATTGCCAATAAGTAAATTGCTGGCCCCATGAAAAGGAGTCGCCGCTGGCAACCTTCACGGCAATGGCAATCCCGGCCAACAGCCAGAAAACACTCAACAGCCCAAACGAATACCACATGTTGTGACTGAAGATTTTCCGCTGGTCGTCACCCGCCGTATCGACCAACGCCATCAGTTTCAGGCCGACAACTGGCAACACGCAAGGCATCAGGTTAAGGATCAAACCGCCAATCAAAGCCATGCCAAGAATCACGCCGAGCGATGATTCCTGATTCCCAGATCCGCCCTGGAGTTTACTTGCGTTCTTGCTCTCTTCGCCGTTCGGATTGCTGACCCATTTGGTTTCGCCCGCCAGCTCCAGGACTTTACCGTAGGAAGCTTTCTCAAACGCTAACGGTCCAGACTGGTCACTGATCGCTGAGCCAATTTGGAGCGTGCCGGAAAACTCAAACGCTTGCGGCATGCGACAACTGGAGTCGGTACAAGCCTGATAGACGAGGGCACCGCCAATCTCATATTCGCCAGCGGCGGCGTCAGCGGGAATGGTCAGCGGAACCGTCCAGGTTACCTCACCCTCGTGATAGGCCACCGGATCGGCGCTGCCACCCTTGGCATCGACAATCGGTTCGGTCGAAGCTTGCGGTGCCTCGGCACGCAAGCCGGCCAGCCGGGTCATCACAAAGTTGGTCGAGTTTAACTCGTCATCGGTGACCGCCTTGTAGACGTGAAAGGTTGCATCGGGAGTGGCCGTCAATTGAAGGTTAACCTGCTCGCCAGGTGCCGCTGTGCCAGGCACCAGTGCCCCTTTCCAAGCGACGACTCCTTGTTTAGCGCGATAAGTCCCCGATGCGGCGGGCGCCGCGTAGGTGCCCGCGAACTTGGCGGGATAAGTTTCCGCCAGAGGGACGCAAGAGCCATCGGTGCGACAGGTCAGGCCTTCTAGAGCAACTTTAATCTCCAACGACTTGCTAGCCGCCGGATCCACAAACTGGATGGGCGCCGACCAGGTCACCGTGCCGGAGTGTTCTTCGACCGGCAAATCTTCCCAAACGTCCGAGATCGTTTTGTGGGGTTGTTGATCTGGAACGAACGGTCCCAGCAAACTGACCCCTGCAGACTCCGAGACCTTAATGGTCGTTCTGGTCGGGCCGCCCTTCTGCTGAGTCAGCGAATAAATGTGCCACTGGGGAGCCAACCGCGCGGTGACTTTCAAGCGACCGCGATCGGTCCCTTCGGCAACCTCAAACGAGGTGTCGATGGCGATCGGGTTTTCGTTGTCTAGCCCATCCTGTGGCGCCAGTGGATCGAAGGTATTGAATTCATTGAAAAAAGCATCTTGCCCTTGTGCACGAACGTCCCCCAATTTGCCGCCAATAAATAGCAAAGCCAGGGTCGCCATGAGGACAGACAGCCAGCTGCCAAGGTATTTCCGCCTACCGACAGCAGGAGGTCTCTGAGTACCAATTGAGAGCATTGCTTTCGACGCCTTCCGACTAAAGTGACTGGATAACCAGTTGAATTTTACGGTTTTCATCAATTTGAGGTCAATCATAGCATATCGGACCAGATGTTCAGTCGTGAAGCAACCAGCCGACTCCAGCCGAGCATCCGTTGCCACACCATTTCTTCAGGGCCTGGAAAGACGCGTTGCTCGATGAACAGCCAATGCACCCAATTTCCCAGGTTAATTAGCGGCGAGCAAGCGGCCAAACAACGGGCTAATTCCACTTCCTGCTGGTTGAATGGACGGATCGCCCGATAAGCCGCCAGCAGACGCTGCCAAATTTCTTCCTCGCGTTGCTGCCAAACGGCCCCTTGATAGATTAATTCCAAGCTGTTGAGCAAGCGTGATAAGTCGACTGCGGCGGAGTCCATTCTGAGGGCGTCAAAATCGACCAGCGCCACCAAGTTTCCATCGCGAAATAGACAGTTGCCCAGATGGAGGTCTCCGAGCACGTGGCACTGAGGTACCAGTAATTCGCTCCATGATCGCAACTGGTTCAGCAACTCAACTCGCTGCCGCATCCAGCCCAACTGCCAAATTTGCAAAGCAGTTAAGATTTGGCGTTCCAGCGGCGGTGATATCTGCCGCCGCCGCAGCGATTCTCCCAGGATCAATGCCCAGTCGGCGGGCGGCCCGATGCGCGCGAACGTGTCGTCAAGCCATTCGATCCGCTCCCGCCGCGCAATAATCGCTGGTGAAGGGGCCAAGGGTCTCAAGGGCCGCGTCGGTACCTCTGCGGCTTGAGAAAATTCGGCCGCAGCGCGGGCAACTTGCTCGGCCGGCTGTAGAAGTTCCTGATCAGACTCCAGCTCCGTTCCCTCGACCCACTGGCAACAGTCCCAGCCAACGTTGTCAAACCAAGTCCAAGCGGACATGTGCCGCGGGTCTGACGATGCTGTCTGCCAAGTTTCCGACGCAGGAAAACATGGGGACCTCATTGCGGGGACCAATGCAAAGTTTGCCGCTCGCACCCGCCGTAAGACTTGAAAGATGAACTCCAAGCGATGTTGCGACACGTTGGCTCCCCAACGCTTGACGGCCCAAACCGAATCATCCAAACAGCGCACTCGCCAAACTTGCGATCCGCTGAGTCCACCTGAGATGGTGACAACCTCGGCAATCTCACCCGGTGTGAACCACAACTGTGAAACCGCGGCGGGGATCATGCTGGCAGACATGAGGCACACTAACTGCTGGACGACCGAAATTCGCTGGCCAATTGGTTAGCCAATTCACCCCAGCGTCGCGCATCACCCTGCAGGCAGAGAATCCGATTTGTCGAGTCGATGCACTCCAGCAGAATCCAGAGCGTTTCTTCGGGCAACACGTTGGTGACTCGATCAGCCCACTCAATCAGGCTAAGATTATCTTGAGCACCAATGAACTCATCGACACCAAGCTCCAGAAACTCATCATCATCGACGATGCGATAGGCGTCCAAATGATGGATCACACGTTCGCCAATCTGATAACTTTTTATCAAGGAAAAAGTTGGGCTGGTGATCTCATCACGGGCAATTCCTGCGGCCGAGATGATGGCTTGGGCGAGCCGGGTTTTGCCCGCACCGAGGGTTCCGACTAAGCCCACGCAGCTGTCGCTGGGAAGCATGCGAAACAGCAATTCCCCCAGCCGATCAGTTTCGTCCAGTGAGGTGAGTTGCCAATTCGCCAGTGTGTTGTGAGTCGATTTCACGAGCGGCGTCCATGAATAAAGCCCCGTGGGCTGAGCCTTTCCAGTTGACTGGAGGCCTTCTGCTTTCCTGGTTTGGCTTCCGCCGCCATCTGCGGTTTGCCGGCTGGTTCAGAGTCCAGCGGCTTTCTCGCCCACAGCCCAGTTCGCCCGGTGAACGTCCCCAAGCGGGTCAACGGCACATCGAATTTCATCGCCAACAGCCTGTCAACTTCACTGGCTGGGATTGCCAAGATCAACTCAAAATCTTCGCCGTCGCCCCAAGCATGCTCGACCGCGGTTTGGCCATCCTGCTCCGCTAGGCGGTGGGCGTCTTCGTGCAGCGGGATCGCTGACAATTCAAACTCGGCCCCCACGCCGCTGGCGGCGCAGAGACGATCGAGATCGAGCGAAAGGCCATCGCTGACATCAATCGCCGCGTGCACGTTAACCGCTTCGGCAATTTGCAAAGCGGCTTGCAGGCGAGGAGTGGGGGTTAGATGTCTGCCCAAGATGCTGCCCCCAAATGCTCCGGTGACCACGATTGCATCACCTTCCTGAGCTCCGCTCCGCAACCAGCGTCGGTGCTGCGGGACGGTGCCGAGCACGGTAACGGCAATCGCCAGAGG
>CAZHTX010000079.1:13040-15852 GCA_964535475.1 uncultured Pirellulaceae bacterium | reverse complement strand
CTTGACGAGCCAACTCGAAAAGCTGCTCATCCGGCATGCTGCTCCAGATAAAATAAGACAGACGCGATGCCAACTCGAAATCGCTCAGGGGCCGCACACCATCAACGGCTGGCGTAGCATCATCATCTTCCACCCGATAGATAAAGAATGGTGAAGCCAGCACCGCGGCGATCGCCGTCTGCATGATTTCGGCCTCGCTGGCATCCGCTTCCCAAGCGTTTCGCATCAGCCCCAACAGTCGATCGGCCTCAGCATCACTCACCGGACGCCGAAACGCTCGGCTGGCGAAATCTCGGGCGTTTCGATAGGCGGTGGCGACAACCGCTTCCAAGTCTTTCTCATCAGCGGGCGTGAATGGAAAAACCTGCTTTCGCGCCTGCGGATTCTCCGTGACTTCGCGAGCCACACGGTTAGCAGCAGCTAAATATTTCTCCATCAAGATCGGCGGAATCGACAAGACATCGCCAATGTTGTCAAAGCCATTACCGACATCGTCGGAGGGAAAATCATCGGCCAATTTCAGATCTAAACCGGTGAGATCACGAATCGTGTTATTATACTCCGCCCGATTCAAACGCCGCATCGTCACCCGACCTGGGCGGCTCACACTACCACAATCAAAATCCTGCAAACGGGCTTCGATCCACTCTACCGTTCGAACCCGATCTTCCTGGGAAGGCTGCTCCGCATCGGCGGGAGGCATCTGCTGGTCTTTCAGTGCCAGCACAATCTTCTCAATCAGTTCAATTTGATCATCAAGTTTGACGTCGGTCGTGAAGAAATCGACCCGAATCCCCCCTTCCGCGGAATCACCCGTGTGGCAGTCGTAGCAATAGTTGCTGAGCGTCTCCAAAGCTAATTCGGCACGCTGATCGGCGTCCTGTTGGGCAACCGGCTCTGGGACAACCGGATCTTGAGCAACCGCTGTTTGCACAGCGACTTGAGTGGTGGCCAAAATGACACCCGTGAATATTGCGGCAATCCAATAAGCAAAGCGCACCATGAGTGATCAGCAAAATCGAAGGTTGAGGCGGGTTAAATCGACAGGCGGGCCGGTTACATTTAGCCGAAACATGGCCCTTTTCGTGGGCCATTTCGGGCATTTTTCCGTAACGCTCATTATACGGCAAACAATCTGCCAATGCGAACCTCAAAAAAGGGTTCTCGGCCACGTATCGAGCACTCGGGGTATTTCAAGGTAAGATGAATGTTTCCATTTCGTCGGAGCGGCAACGCTCTGGTTAGCCACTCGTTGGGATCGACAAATGATGCCAGTGCAAACTTGGATTCTAGCAACATTCACTCTCGGCGCATTCTGCGCTCCGGCGGCCGCACAATCGCAGTGGGCCGAGTTTCGCGGCAAAGACGGAACAGGATACGCGG
The DNA here is from genome assembly GCA_964535475.1 of uncultured Pirellulaceae bacterium. Classification (GTDB taxonomy): domain Bacteria; phylum Planctomycetota; class Planctomycetia; order Pirellulales; family Pirellulaceae; genus Laterigemmans. The sequence continues at coordinate 14,469 of CAZHTX010000079.1, read as the reverse complement.
TGCAAGCCGATCTGCCGATTGCCATCGACGAATCGGTTGTTCGTTGGTCGACGCCAATCGCTGGTAAAGCCTGGTCATCTCCGGTCGTCTGGGGCGAGCAAATTTGGTTGACCAACGCAACCGAAGATGGAACGCGGATGTCGGTGCTGTGTGTTGATCACAAGAGCGGAAAGGTTGTTCATGACCTGCTAATCCACAGCGACGACGATCCCGCATTCTGCTATCCGGCAAATAGTTATGCCAGCCCAACTCCGGCGATCGAAGCGGGCCGTTTATACGTCCACTTTGGTGCTGCCCTGACCGCGTGCATTGACACCGACAGCGGCGAGGTGCTGTGGCGGCGGACCGATTTCGAATGCGACCATCATCGCGGCCCAGCCTCCTCTCCCATTCTGCACGACGGTAAGCTGTTGATTGCTTACGACGGGTTTGATGTCCAGTATGTCGTGGCGCTCGACGCAAAATCAGGCAAGACCCTTTGGAAACAAAATCGCGATATTGAATACGGCACTGACAACGGTGATCGCATGAAGGCTTACAGCACGGGGGCCATCATCAACGTTCATGGAAAAGAGGTATTTGTTTCTCCCAGCGCCATGGCAACCATCGCTTATGACCCACAAACCGGAGAGCCACTATGGACTGTTTACCATGACGGCATGAACGCATCGGCGCGGCCGATTTTATTAGGTGACAAACTATTTATCACCAACGGCTCGGGGGCCATGGTGGCCGTGCGAACCGGCGGCAGCGGTGACGTTACCGACACGCACATTGAGTGGTCGAGCCGCCAAGCGGTCGCCAAAAAAGCAACACCCCTGCTGGTCGATGACCTGCTGTATATGAACAGCGACGACGGAGTGCTGTCTTGCCGAGAAGCGGCTACCGGAGAGGTGCTGTGGTTAAAGCGTATCGGCCGCGAGTATGCCGCTTCGCCGATTTACGCCAGCGGCCGAATCTACTTTTTCAGTGTCAACGGCGATATCATCACGCTGGAGCAAGGACGTGAGTTCAAGCTTCTGGCGGAAACCAAACTCGGCGACGGATTCATGGCGTCGCCAGCGGTTGCTGGCGACACGTTAATATTGCGCAGCAAAAGCATGCTTTACTGCATCGGCAAGCCATAAAACGAAGCCGCTTTAGCGAATGACAGGCGCCTCAACCCCTTGCTTCGATAAAATCGTCAAGTACTTGTCAGGCGCCGCGGCGATCTTTTTCGCACACCCGGGGCAGCAAATGTAAACTGCCTTACCCGCCGCGTGCACTCGATAGGGGCCACCCATGGAATCGAGCGGCTCGTCCATGACGGGACACATCTTTTGAGCCGCCACGTAAGGTTTGTCGGCGGCTGAAACTTTGAAAATCCCAGGCCGCACCTGCTCCCCATCCGCCGGCACGGAACCAGCCTGCCCAGCACCAGCCTGCCCAG
>CAZHTX010000079.1:0-12940 GCA_964535475.1 uncultured Pirellulaceae bacterium | reverse complement strand
ACCAGCCTGCCCAGCACCAGCCTGCCCAGTACCAGCCTGCTCGCTCCCGCCGTAAACCATCGCCAAATACTTGGTCGGCTCCGCCTTGATCTTCTTAATGCAGCCTTTGCAGCACAAGAAAATTGGCTTGTCATTAACCAGCATCTTCACTGGTTGGCCCATGCTGCCCAGCGGTTCATCCATCACCGGACAAACCTTTTGCTTAGCCACCAGCTCGGCATCCTCCTTAGTGACTTTGGCGACGGTTATATCAAACTTGGCAGCCGCGTATTTGTCTGGATTTGCTTGGATGGCGGGCACGCAACCGCTGCAGCAGGCGTAGACCGTTTGTGCGGCGATTTCAACGGCAACGGGCTGGCCCATGCTGCCCAGCGGCTTGCCACTCACCGGGCAGATTTTCTGGCGACTGATCTCCGCGGCAATTTGCTGCTCGCGACTGGCGGGCAAGGTGATCACTTCATCGAGCTTTAATCGCTGCTCGTAAGGCTTGGGCAAGCCGACGACCTGCATCTCCAACTCAATTTGCTTTCCGGCGATTTTACTGAGGTTAACCGGCGCGGTTAGATTGTCGTTTCCATCGGGCAGGAGATCATAGCGATAACGCTTGGGGTTGCCCTCGACACGAAGCCCAACCGTGCCTCGCACGTTGGCCAGAGAGATAGCTTCTCCTGCCGAATCAAACATGTATAGACGAATGCCGGCTGGGGAAACAACGGTCTCAAACTGAGCATCACCCAGCATCTTCAACGAACCACCGTGCGGACCGGCCGTCGGTCGCTCGGCTACTTTCAACGCCTTAGCTGTCGGATCACCGAGCTCATTCTGACCGCCCTGAGCAGACGCCCAACAGGGGCTGATAGCTACCATCCCGAATACCAAAACGGCTCGTTTTATAAATGTGATTCTCATCATAATACTTCCTTCTCACGTAGTGGTAAAATTAAAATTCTCAAAGTCAAATCTTGTGTCCCGGCTCGCTGAAACCGACTCCGCTCGTCGGCAACACTAAACCAAACCAGCGATCAGTCATTCAATATTCGGCACTTCATTTTCGCTCCAGAGCGCGTCACTCATTCCCAACCGCATCTTGGTCTCCAAATAAGCGGAATAGAGCGTCGGCACGATGAACGATGTAAATGGCTCGACTAACATTCCGCCAAAGACCGGAATTGCCATTGCCCGGGCAACATCCGCGCCTCGCCCCGTGGCAATCATGATCGGAATCAAAGCGGCCAACGTCGTTACCGTGGTCATTACGCAGGGGCGAATCCGCTTTAACCCCGCTTCATAGATCGTTTGACGAATATCTTCCACATTGCGGATCGCACGGCTTTGCAACAGTTGTCGAATGTAAGTTGCCATCACCACGCCATCGTCGACGGCCAAGCCGAAAAGCGCGATAAAGCCAACCCAGACCGCGGTGTTCAACTCGATTTCCAGCCACCCTACTAGCACCATCCCGCCGGCAAACGCAACCGGAATTCCCGTAAAGACCGCCAAAGATATGGGTAGGCTGCGGAATTCAAAATAAATCAACAGGAGATTGATTAGAAAAACAAATGGTATGATCCACATCAAACGGATATTTGCTTCGATTTGATTACGAAACGAACCGACAGCTTCCAGCGAATATCCGGCGGGAAGCACGAGTCGATTCGGATTGGCAGCGGGCAACGATTGAGCGGCTGCCAACTGTAACTCTATTTCGTTTACAGATTCTAAATCTCCTTTGAGCCCGTTAGTAGCAAATGAAACATGCGCAACGAGGCGGCCATTCTCACTGCTGATGGCGCCCGGCCCCCAAGCTGTCTCCAACGTGGCCAACTCGGCAAGCGGCACTACCACTCCGCTATTGGTAACGACGGGAAGTTGATCGAGCTGATCGGGGTGCTCCCTCAAATCACGATTATAACGAATCCGCACCGGATATCGCTCGCGCCCCTCCACCGTTTCGATAATGTTCATCCCGCCGAGGGCAGTTTCGATGACTTGATTGACCGCTGCGACACTCATCCCATAGCGGGCGGCGGCCTCACGATCGACGGTAAACTCCAGGTAAGGTTTTCCCAACACAATGTCGGGATTCACCGTTCCAGGGTTCACGTAGGGAGACTGTTTAAGCACATCAGAAACATCCAGCGCGGCGGCGGCCAGTGTCTCCAGCCGATCACCATAAATGCGAATCGCCATGGGAGCTTTGATGCCCGATTGCAACATCACGACTCGTCCCTCGATGGGCTGCAGCGCGGAGGCTGGCGTCACCCCCGGCAACATGGCGACGCGATTTACCTCATCCCAAATGTCACGGTTGGTGACCCCTTCCCGCCATTGATCCTGGGGTTTAAGCATCACGTAGGTTTCAACCATCGCGGCCGGCGCGGGATCGAGCGCCGATTCAACGCGGCCAATCTTACCGAGCACATCCTGCACTTCGGGAATCTGTCCAATCAACAAGTCTTGGGCCTGCAAAATTTGCATCGCCTGGGAAAAACTAGCGGCTGGATAGAGTGTTGGCATATAAAACCAACTTCCCTCGTCCAAGGCAATCCAGTCATCGCTCTCTAAGCCGGTAAATATGTGCTTTGCATCTACATATCCGGGCAACTGATTGAAATCAGCACCGAAGACCGAGGCCAGTTGCTCCACCGGACGCAAGACTCTCGGCAGCCCAAACCAGGCGCCCAACCCCAACACCAACAACATGGCGGGAAACGACAAAGCGATTGCCTTGTGATCGAGCGCCGCCCGCAGCCGAGCACCGTAGAGCCAGCGAACAAACCGGCTGGAGGGAATCGATTCAATCGGCCGCAACCGCTCACGCAACAACTGCCAAGCAACCCCAAACCCCAGCAAGCCGGCAACAGCCGTAATCACCCAGGGGGAAACTTCAAAAGCGTCCGCGATCCTTTGCCCCCATAAAAGATGCGAAACCATACCCAACAAAATTGCGAAGGCGAGCCCGGCGATGCAGGCTGTTCGCCGCTGATGATTGCCGCTCCGCAACAACAATCGCGACAAGGCGGGCACAATGGTCACCGCCGTTAACAAGGCCGCCGCGATGGCGAATGTCTTTGTATATGCCAAAGGCGCGAATAGCCGGTAATCCCGGCCAGTCAAAAAGAAGACGGGTAGGAAACTGACGATCGTGGTGGAAACGGCCGTAACGACTGCGGGGCCAACTTCCACGGCGGCTTCGTAAATCACGTCGGCACGCGTTCGCAGCGGATCTCCCTTGCCTCCGCCCGCCTCTTCCCATTCGGTGAGGTGCTGATAGATGTTCTCAGAAACAATAATCCCCATATCGACCATCGTGCCGATCGCAATGGCAATCCCGGCCAACGACATAATGTTGGCATCAACTCCTGAAAAGTGCATCGCGATAAAAGATATTAACACAGCCACGGGCAAACAAATCGCCACCACCAGACTGCTCCGCATATGCATCAGGAACAACAGCACGATCACGGCGGTGATAAGAATTTCATCGCGGAGAGCGTGGGTCAGGGTCGCCATCGTTTCATCGATCAACCCAGTGCGATCGTAGACCCCTTTGATGGTGACACCCTGCAACGAGGGCTCGAGCTGCCTGATTTTCTCCTTCACTCGATCAATGACGTCACGCGGATTCTCGCCATATCGCATGACCACAACACCTCCGACAGCTTCCGCCCCGTTGTAGTCCAGCGCTCCGCGACGGAAGTCGGGCCCCATTTGCACCGCGGCGACATCACCGATCCGCACCGGCAGCCCCTCCCGCTGCGAAATCACCGTTTGCTCAATATCGCGAATCGACTTAACTTGGTCCCCATCGGTGCCCAAAAATCCTTTACCACGAACGATGTACTCCATGCCGGAGGACTCGACGGTCTTGGCTCCCACGTCGACATTCGAAGCTTTCAGCGCGGCGGCCAATTTATCGAGTGTGATGTCGTGAAATCGCAACTTATCGGGATCGACTTCAATTTGATATTGCTTGACATAGCCACCAATTGAAGCAACTTCACTGACCCCTTCCACAGCTTGCAATTCGTACTTGATCACGAAATCCTGCAAACTTCGCAGGTCGGCAAGATCCATACCTGAAGCGGGCGGCTGCAGCGTGTAGTAATAGATTTGCCCCAAACCGGTCGCATCGGGGCCCAACTGGGGCACCACATTCTCGGGCAGTTTACCGGCCGCCGTAACGAGCTGTTCCGAGACACGACTGCGGGCCCAATAAAAGTCTACTGAGTCCTTAAAAGTCACCTGTACGAAACTGTAACCAAACATGCTCTTGCCGCGGACCGACTCCGCGCCGGGAACGGCCAACAGAGCGGCGCTCAGCGGGTAAGTCACTTGATCTTCGATGTCTTTGGGAGAGCGTCCCGGCCAAGGTGTTAAAACAATGACCTGGTTTTCTCCCACGTTAGGAATGGCGTCGATAGGGACTGCTCGGTAGGCAAACCACCCTCCCACACTGAGCACCATTGCCAGCAGCAAGACCAGCCAAGGCTCCGTTACGCAAAAGCGAATGATCAAACGAAGCATTTCACAGCTCCCGCAGTGAATCGAAGCGTGCGGTGATCTCGATAGTCATTGACGCGTCTCATTGCGAATCTCCCGACGTGGGGACTAATTCAACTGCCCGTTGATCAGCTTGGGCTCTCAATCCCATGTCGTTAACGAGCTCACCGCAGCGGAGCATCTCGTCGCCCCAATATGGATTTGCCAATTCACCTTCCATCTGCAACCAATCACCCCCGCCACCGGGAACCATCGGGCAATAGTAATGATTGAGGTTTTCGGCTGTCTGCTTCCCGCGGGCAACGGTTGCCGCTTTGAGCATGGCATGGCTGACCGTGCGATTGGCGATGCGAGTCGCTTCCAATGGCCCCGACATGCGTTCCGCGGCACGCCTAGCCGTGGCGAATTCCCGCTGGGCGACATCGGGTACGTCGGGTGCCAATTCCAACTGTGTCAAAGCGGTCAGCAAGCCGTTCAGAGTGAAAGGTGCCGGCACCGTATCGGCCGCTAGCGCGATCTGAATCTCATTATAAGCTTGATAGGCTTGATCGAATTCTTCGGCCGCACTACCAGTCAACATCAGCGGATCACTTTGCGGTAGCTCCAGAGGACCTGGCGCAAATGTGGGAGCCTTGCTGGGGTCTAATAATGATGGATTACCGGCCAATTGCATCTGCGAATCAATTAAGAAGTTGCCAGCCGTCGCCACCGATTCACCCGCGGATAAGCCGGAAATAACCATCGCTTCGGTGTCATTCATGGCCCCCAACGTGACTCGCCGAATCTCAAACCGCCCCGGTTCGGTCTCCACGTAGATGACTCCGCTGACGCCTGTCCTAAGCACGGCACTGCGGGGCACCGTGACGACCTGAGACTTGAGTTGGAAGTCGGTGGCGTAGCCCAGCTCGCTGGTCGGTACCAACTCTTTGCCACACAACGGACACGCGCCCGGTTCGTCGCGAATCACTTGGGGATGCGCGGGACTGATGTACTTACCGGCCAGCGCCGGATCATAGACAAATTCTTGCGGAGTTGCGGGAACTGTGATTTCCGCGGATGCATAATCGCCAGGTCGTAGTTTGCCCTCAAAATTTAACATCTCCACCCTGACTCGTATCGTCCGCGTGCGAGGATTCACGATCGGGTCAATAAAGGCCACGCGGCCCACAAAAACCTCCCCCGGCAACGATTGAACTTCCGTGTCAACTTGCTGGCCAAAGCGAATAAAGGCGACATCACTGGGGAACAGATCGAGCATCAACCAAACGGAACTGAGGTCGGCAATCCGAAACAGTTTCTGACCTGTTTTCACATAGTCCCCTTCGACAGCAGCCCGCTCAATGACGGTGCCTCGCTGGGGCGATTTAATGCTCAGTCGTGGCTCAGCCTGCCCGCTGTTCTTTAAGGTTTCAATCTGGGACGGTGTCATCCCCAGTTCGATCAGTTTCTCGCGAGCCATCTCCGCCAAACCATTATCGCCGAGACTGAAACGAGTGTTTTGACTCGCTCGCAGACTGGCAACGTACTCACTCTGTGCGGAATAAAGCTGCGGGCTATAGAGCATAGCCAGATCATCACCCTGCTCAACTTTGGCGCCGACGTAATCCGCTTGCATTGCCTCCAGCCGCCCATCCACATAGGCGGAAATGGTCGATAGCTTTGTTTCGTCATACTCGATGGAACCGATCGCACGAATCGTGCGCGTCATTGGTCCGAGTTTGGCAACGGCGGTCTGAATGCCGACAACTCGCCGTGCCGCCGCCTCAATGGTGACTGAAATACCATCGCCACCACCGCTGGATGTGGCTGGCACCAGTTCCATGGCGCATACTGGACATCGCCCAGGTTCTGTTGAAGGTGGGGTACACATCATGGGACAGATATAGCGGGTATCTTCCGCTCCCTGTTCCACCGCACCATCAGCAGCCGCAGCTCCAAAACCGTCCGCGGTAATCCAACCGCTGCGTTGCGCGAGTCCAACCAAGAAGAGCAGCAGCGCAACGACGCCCACAACCACCACTGCTTGAACGGCAGTGCGAATCAGCCACATCCAATTTGCCAGCTTCGCGCGGAGTGTCTGCGGATTAGCGTCCGCTGACGGAACCGTCTCCGATGCCAATGGCTCGGAAGACCCAGTGTCGTTGTGTTCGACCATGATGTTGCTCTTAAAACCAATAAGCCAAGTACGGCAAAATCTGAAGAGACGAGCGCGCAGGAAGCTGCTGGCTTCAATCTCAAACAAAGGTTTTTTTAACCACACATAGAAGATGTGGTCAGCGCAGCAGAAACCGCGCTACGAAAGTGTCGCTACAACCGCCACACGCACAGAGCAACTTGGAAAAAATGCTGCGGCTGGGTAGCGCGATCTAGAAGCGCCCCACACTGTGCCAATCGCAGAATTGCAAACTCAGCCAGTTCGCAATCAACAGCATCAATGGCAACCAATTGTCGCGGAGACTCAATGGGCGCGCGCGGTGCCTGCGGTGCCAACGGCTGAGGCACGTCTAAGCATGTGCAGCGGGCACTCGGCAAAAAAGATTTTGCAACGCCTTTGGTCGGCTGCGAATGACCACATTGATCGCCAGCCTCGGCCGTCGTGTCAACTTTGGCTTCTCGGGACTTCGCTTGAGCCCCCTTCGCGCTGCAACAGCAGGACTTGGCGGTAGCCGCGCGTTTCTGGCAACATCCGCATCCCTGACAACCCGCCTCTCGTTGCGTGTCCCCGGCGGAACTTGCAGTTGCAGCACCAGCAATCGATGCTGAGGAACCGCAACCACCCGCTAATGACACCGAAATCGTCGGCTGAATCGCGAGGATCGCGATCAGCAGGCAATTGACGATGGGGTGAAGGATTGCGGGCATTAAATTCGTCTCAAACCGCCCCCAGCAGGGGCCCTCAAATAGTATCGAAAAAGTCAGCAAACTTGCGGGAAACATCTATCTCCGGGACGTCCCCAACTTGCTGAGAGTCCCTCTATCGGAAACTTGGCGACGCATTTCAAGAGCAATCTGCGTCAATACCAGCCTACATTTACATTATAGGCTGGCTTGACCAACTCGGGCAAACCAATAATGTGCGTTTTCCCGTCGCCGCGCTCCTTGCCGCCTGCCGCAAACTCCCCGTCCAACCAGGGGAAGGCTCCCGCAGCAGGTGGGAAAACGTTACGTTTTCGACACTTTTAAAGCTCTTGCAAGGGCGAATCGGCGTCACCGAATGCTTTCACGGGGGTGCCCATGCGGTCGAGTAAACTGACGTACAGGCTGCAAAGCTTACGCTGTTCGTCGTCACGATCGCTGTAATCGAGCACGCGCCCCGTGGCGATTGAGCCCCCCAAACCGCCAGCCATCAACAACGGAAGTTTGGTGGAATCATGCTTGCTGCCAGACCACATATTGTTGATAAACAGCAAGCAAGAATTGTCGAGCACCGTGCTATCGCCTTCCCGCATGGCATCAAGCTTTCCGGCAAGGTATGCGAATTGGCTGACGTAATAGCGTGTCACCCTTTCGTACTCGTCCGATAGGTCACTGTGTGATGCTGAGTGGTGGGCGTTACGCACATCGAGGAACGGATAGAACAGTCCTGAAATGTCGCGACAAAGCAGCAAGGTGGCGACTCGCGTTTTATCGGTCTGGAACGCCAGGGCAATAATGTCACACATTGCCTGCATGTGTTCGCGAATGTCTTCTGGCAAGCCGTTTTCGGGCCTTGCCGCAGCGACTAAGGGTTCCCCCCGCCGCTCCGCTCGCTCCACCGCCTTGCTCTGTCCAGCTCGCATGCGGGCGATACGTTTCTCCACCTCCCGCACACTGGTTAAATATTCATCTAGCTTTGCACGGTCTCCGGAACTGACTTGACGACTGAGACTCGCCGCGTGCTCTTGAACTCTGTCCAAGACACTTTCGTTACGACGACTACCCCGATTATCGAACAGGCTATCGAAGGCGAGTGCCGGATAGACCTCCATGGGAACTGGCGAAGTTGCATTCAACCAAGAGATATGCGAACTGTAAGCCATTGAGAAATTCGTCTCGTGATATCCCGTTACCGGTTGCTCACAACCTAACACCAAGCTGGCCTGCACTGTTTCTTGACCAATGTGACCAGCCAGCACTTGATCGATACTGATTCCGCCCCGCAATTCAGACCCTTTCTGCAGCGCGGCACCGGAGAGAATGTTGCCCGTTTGCCCGGGGTGAATGCCTACGCCGACGGCGGAGCGGTTAAATAAACCGTCGACAAAATTCATTTTGCCCCGTAGAGGAGCCATCGGTTGGAGGCTTTTCCCCAACTCCATCGTTTCTCCACTCCCTTTGGCCCACCAATGGTCGGTATTTACACCACAGGCCATAAACTGAACGGCAAAACGGCGGGGCGCCACCGGAACTCCGGCAGCCGACACTGGTTCCGCACCAAAAACGGGAAGCGATTCAAGCCACGGGAGTGCCATGCTGAGTCCAGCACCTTTTAACACCAAACGACGCGAGACGGCTGGATTATTCATGGGAACCCCCGGTTTGTAACTCTGGCTGTTGATTAGAATTTAACGCGAGGCTGCTGTTGCGACCGCGCTTTCGCAAAAATTGTCGACTTGTCACAATCGTTTCAAGCAGGGTCTGCACTCGGTAACCTTCATCCACGACGTTGCTTCGCATGCGGTCCACCAAACCCTCATCGGACAAGATAAGGGTTCTACCTAAGGCAAAGGATAGCAGTTTCCGACACACATTGTCGATAAACTCCGCTTCTCGCTGGACCCGCAAATAGTCTTGTAACTGACGAACTCCCTCACGTTGGCTACCATCCGGAAACTCCGCACCAGTCTCCACGGGTCGGCCCCCGAGGTCCCTTGTCCGCAATTCACCGACGGGGCCAAATCCTTCGAACACGAGCCCCAGCGCGTCGAACCGGTCGTGGCATCCCGCGCAACTGGTGTGTTGACGGTGCTTGGCCAACATTTCTCGCAAGGTCAAATCTCCCAACTGCGATTCGTCGTCTGGCAACTCGGGCACGTTTGGCGGTGGCGGAGGAATCTGCTCACCCAACAATCGCCTGACCACCCAATAGCCGCGTTTCACCGGACTTGTCCGCAAGCCGGGAGAGTTCTTTGTCAAAAATACGGACATCGTCAACAAACCACCACGGCCAAACTGAGACGCTTCCTCCACTTCAAACCATGGTTCCTCACCTTCGGGTGACAATGCGAGTTGGCGATCGTCGCGAAAATGATCGTTGTCAATCCCGTAATGCTGTGCCAACACTTTATTAACAAAGATTCGATCTGAGTAAAGACAATCCAGCACCGAACGGTTCGATTGAAATAGATCGGTCAAGAAGCGAATTGGTTCCTCATACATGGCCGCACGCAAAGCATCATTAAACTCAGGAAAGCGTTTGCGATCGACACTGTTATGTTGTTCAAAGCGACGGAAATCCAACCAATTGCCCCCGAACTCGGTTACCAAGCCGCGCACTTTCGAATCAGCCAGCATCCTCCGCGTCTGGGCGACCAGAACTTCAGGGGACGCCAACGTCCCTTCCGCGGCCAGTTGCAACAATTCCTGATCGGGCGTGCTCGCCCAAAGAAAAAAGCTGAGTCGGCTGGCCAATTCAAATGGATCCAACGCACGCTCAGCCTCCGAGTCACTCAACAAATCTAAGCGATAACAAAAATGCGGTGACATTAAAATCATCACTAAAGTATCTTCGATCGCTTCGGCATGGGTGACATCCTCCGATTGTCGCAGATCATGATAAAATGATTTCAAATCGGCCTGCTCCGCGGACTCCAAGGGGCGACGATACGCCTTGGCTGCGAAATCGATCAGCGCTTCCAGATGAAGCGGCTCGGCATCGCGACGTGCCGACTCCACCCAGCGAATTTGTTGATTGATCAGCTTGAAATAGTCTTCGATTGCTCGCAGCGGCACCTCCTCGCCACCATTTCGCTTGGCCTTTGCCAAATAACGTTCGCCAAGTTGCTCGATTTGCTCCGCCCGCAATGACGTTAGATTCTCGGGACGCGCGAAATCAAACTCTGGGTCTCGCAAATAAGCCGAGTCGGTCCGTTCGAACCACAGAAATCCTTGGTATTGTCGCATTGGGGCGGAAGTGACAAAATCTAACTCGCGCCACAGCCGATCGAGCTGCTGCTGCTCCGATTCAGTGAGGATTAATTCATAGAGCGGACGATCGTCGCGAAAATAGCCCATCATGCTGTGAAATCCAGCACTCAGCAAACGTCCCTTCTCCTGCTTTTCACGAGGCGTGCCCAGATAATCTCGCCCCCGCTCTGAGACAAAGAAACGATCGGGAAACAACCGACAAAATCGTTCGCAAGAGGCCCGCAAGGCTGCTGCTGTTTGCCCTTCTTCCAATGAATCGCCGGTGAATTCGTCAGTGAACTCATTTACCGCGGCATCGATGGCAGACTCTGCCGCACGCAGGCGATGCTCGGCGTACTGCCGGTTCTTCCACAGCACAAATGTTTGAGAACCGTTGTGCACACCTTTAATTTGCAAATTATCGAAATGTGGCTGAAACTTGGCCCGCTCCGCCAACACGAAATCTCTCAACTCCTCACATTGCTCCCGCGCCAAGCCACGGTCGTTAATCATGGTCAGCCCCTTCCAGCGGCCCAGAAAATCGGCCAACGGACCTACCTGCGTCATATCAGTCGTGACTACATCAACGATCTGTTGCAAGTACTTCGCACTCACTCGGTTAGCTGTCGCGAGTCGAGCGAGTAACTCCGCATCCGCATCCGCTGTCGACTCACGCTGATGCTGATGGTACTCCCAAGCGGCTTGAAAGTAATCTGCGTAATCGATGGGTTGCTGTTGATAAAAATCTACAATTCGGTTCACACAATATTTATCGCGATCGGTATCGGTCATGACGGGGTGTGGGGCAAAGCGAATTGCATCAGGAGTCAGCACCAAGTGCTCAGCCACCATCCGAGCGGCCTCTAGATATTTATTGAGCAAGGCGGGTGACATTGCCAGCGACTCGCCCGAATTATCGAAACCAGCTTCATTCGCTGGATCAATTGGAAAGGTTTGCGTTGGTCGAATATCGACCCCGGTTAAATCCCGAATGGTGTAATCATATTCGGCGTTGCTCAAACGACGAGCCAGTACGGTGCCCGGATCACCGGCGTTCCGCTTCGCCTCAGACCGCAACAATGCTCGAATCCAACTAACCAGCTCAACCCGCTCGACGTCACTCAAGGACTGATCCGAATCGGCGGGCGGCATTTCTCCAGCCTCAACACGCTCCAACACGGTCTCCCAAATTTGATGCCCATCGATCACTTGGCGAACATCCGCGAAAATCGATAGATCAAGTCCCGCTTCGTTATGCTCGGTGTCGTGACAAGTTTCGCAACGGGAACTGACGAGCGGCTTGATGCTTTCCGCAAAGCGAGCAGGCAGGTCACTGGAGCTCGGCTCTTGGCCACTCGTGCCGTTGGCAATCAACGCCAAGCAGGCGAATACGATGAGCGACGGCGCGAGCCTAAAATTTCTTGAGAGGATCAGCATGGGAAGGGCGGAACCGGGGGAGGGATGAGGTACAGCAGATGATGAAAAATTGGACGGGCCAGCGACCATGCGGCGGGGACTCTTTTAGTTTATTCGATTGGGCACACCATCTGCGATGAAAGATGAAAAAAAGATTTCCGACACACTGACAAGAACCTATCCGAAAACCGTTAGCATGCAAACAAAACGCCGCCGCTGGATCGTGCATCTTCACCGTGGCTTGAGGTGGATAGGCTCTCACGAGCTTTCCACGCTGCTGGCCGCACTCCTGCTCGCGGGTGGGGTATGGGCTTTCGCCGAACTGGCTGACGAAGTCACCGAGGGGAGTACTCGTTCAGTGGATCGAGCCATCCTTTTAACACTTCGCAGCAGCGACGACCATTCCGATCCCTTGGGACCGAGGTTCGTCGAGGAACTAGGCCGCGACTTCACGGCGTTGGGCGGGATGGGCGTGTTAATCATCGTTTCCCTGGCGACGGTGACTTACCTGGCGCTGCTGGGCAAGCCGCAAACCGGGCTATTTGTCATTGCCGCCGTCGCGGGTGCCTTGGTGATCAGCATGACCCTCAAACTGGCATTCGATCGCCCCCGACCCGACCTGGTTCCACATGGTTCCCATGTCTATACGGCGAGCTTTCCCAGCGGGCATGCGATGACCTCGGCGGCCACTTACCTGGCCCTCGGCGGGCTGCTGGCCAGAGCACACCGCCGCAAACGGCTGAAAGCTTTCTTTCTCTTGCTGGCAATCATGCTCACCCTGTTTGTAGGCATCAGCCGGGTCTACCTCGGGGTGCACTGGCCCACCGATGTGTTGGCGGGTTGGGCACTGGGGACATGCTGGGCGATTGCCTGCTGGCTGGCTGCCAAATGGATGCAAAACCGTGGTCACGTCGAG
>CAZHTX010000078.1:0-15926 GCA_964535475.1 uncultured Pirellulaceae bacterium | reverse complement strand
ACCATGCGTCTCTTTCCAGGCGAAGTTATGATGGTTTTCCACATCCAACATCACAGTGGCCCCCAGGTGCCGCGCGATTTCACGATGGATACACGCGTGGTTTGCCGCCGCGTACTCACCCATCAAATTCATTGCGTTCCAGTATTCCATACCGGCTTCGGTATCGAGGTCGAGCCAGGCGAGGTTTTTCATCTCCGCAGGCAACTCAGGATGCAATTCCTTGGCCAACTGGCTGTAGTGACTGCACACCGCTGCACCAGTGCCACGTGAGCCACTATGGCTGAGCAGTGCCAGGTAAGTCCCCGCCTCTAGCCCCAAATCGGCTTCCGCGAGCTTCAGCAATCCGAATTCAACGAAATGATTCCCACTGCCGCTCGTCCCCAACTGGGATCGCGCTTTATCGCGGTTTGTCTTGGTGATCGGCGAAACGCTCCAGTCGGCATCCAACACATCATGCTGGCGAGGTCGTTTAAAACGGGCGCCAATTCCGAACTGAGTTTCCCGCTCGATTGCCCCCTTCAGCAAATCCTGCTGATGCTCCAGCATGGAAGTTGGCAGGTCGAGCACCGTCAGCTTCATGCGACAAGCAATATCAACCCCCACCGCATATGGAATCACGCAGTCCTTCGTCGCCAACACGCCACCAATCGGCAAGCCATAGCCTTGGTGGGCGTCAGGCATTAATGCCCCAGCGACGGTTACTGGCAATTGACAGGCATTGGCCATTTGCTTGACCGCACCGTCTTCCAGCCCGTCACCCCACTGCTGCCAGGGAGCCGGTTCTTCGCGGCCCACGAACCGCGCCTGCACCTCAAAGGTTTTCACCAGCATTTCAGCCAACGAACCCCAAAGCGGATCGGTCGCAAACACGGCCGGATTTTCAACGATCTCAGTGACTCGTTCGCGCAGCTGAGGACGCCGCTGACCTTGAGCGGCCGCCTCTTTAATCGCGGTCAGCGCAACTTGCATCGCCGCGCCTTTTGGCACCCCAAGATTGTAAAGTTCGCGAGCCTTCATTTTCATTCCCCATCGAATCACCGCCAGACGCCGCACACGCACGGCCGCCGCGGTTGTCCCACTTAGACAACCATTGATCGTACCAGGCTCGCGGTCGGAGCGGGAAAAAAAGAGATTGGGGAAAATTCCCTGGAACCGCGAGCTGGCGCTCAACGGCTGACATCAAGCTGCTTTGAGACTATTCTGGCGGGGTTTGTAAAGGTAACGAATCGTTTGAGAGCCCGGCGTACAGAGCTCCATGGTGTAGGTTATCTGTTCGATATCCCGCTGCCGCTCACAATGGGCTAGAAAAGATTCGAAGTCAGACTTGCTGGCTTGGTAAAACAAGTTGATCGTGATGGAATCGGCTGATTCCACAAAGTGTGCCGCGCCACCGCACTTGAAACGGTCCATCGCAATGGGAAACTCCAACTCGGTGTCCTTGGCAGCACTCCAGACCCCCGCTTTCCAGGCACCGGTAAGCGTGGTTTCGATCGCCCCCACGCTGGTTTCCCGGTCCGCTAGATCTTGTAACGTCTCAATCGCCGGCGCAAAACTGCCTTTGGCCGTGGGAGTTGGGTCCAGGCTGACATGCATGCCAAACAACTTGACCACGCACTCGCTTAGGACTCGTAGCTGCACCGTGCTAGCTTTCGTGGGACTATCGCACAATGCCCACCAGCAGGTGCTGGAGGAGCCGGCAAAATTCGGCTTGATTAAGAAAACTCGCATTTTCTTAATGGCCAGCTTTCCTAGAAAGCCGAGCTCGATCTTATCGATGATTACTTTGTGAATTAGTTGGCTTGCAACTGCTCCGGTCATCGCCATTTTAGCAACTCCTGTGAAAGATCAGTCATTGCTGATCAATAATTGCTGATCAATCATGACTGCACCTACGGCAACAAATGTGGTGGTGGCGATTCGAGCGGCACCTGCTCGCACTCGCAACCGGCCTCCAGATCGGAGATCGGCCCTCCGCAGGCATCCAGAGCCAACCTGGCCAACCGCCGAGCTCGGGGACTTGGCTCAACCCAACAACAATCGTCTTTCTTATCGAATACAATATGAGTCAGTTTTGCTCGGATCGGCAGGCTACAGCAGCCCCCACAAGCATTACCGCATTGCTGCGTGGATTTTAGCACCGCCCCAATAGCCGCTTCGCGGACTTCCGCGGCAGGATCATCCAAGGCGGCCAACAGCCCCTCCTCAACATGCGGATCGGCTGCGCAATCAAAACCAGCCAACGCGGCGACCGCCTTGACTTTCACAGCGCTCTCGGCCTTCGCCTGCTTTAATTTATGGACGTTGGCCACCGCGGGTGAAGGATGCGCGGCGTTATCCGGATGCGAAAGGGGATTGGCAACCGGCTGTGGTTCGAGAGCCGGCACGAATTCAGCAATCCGTTCACGTTGCTGCCGCGCGACAATTGCCGTACAGGCAAGCGCACGATCAATTCCCAGAAAACGGGGCAAAGTCATCGGCTCGGCAGGCAGCGCGCCATGATGGTGCGGCACCCCGATCGGCGCCGGCGGGTAGTCCAGCGGTGATAAGCCGGCACATCCTGATGCCATGATCAACAACCCCGCGACAATGCCCATTCGCGATAGATGTCGAGCAACACGTGGCGATCTTTGAGCCAGTTTCATAGCACCCGGTCCAACTGCTGTTATCTCGTGCAACTTACTCGACTCGGCAGTTTCCGGTGACGCCCAAGAAGCTGCTAATCGATGCGGATTCGCGACACCGTGGTCGGCGTTGGGGGATCAACCTCGATCGTCAAGCTCTGCTCGCGATCCGACCCCAGATAACGCCCCGACACCGTCAAGCGGTACTGCCCACGCTTAACTCGGGGAAACACAAATCGCCCCGCGGCGTCTGTTTGCACTGCGGACGGTCCCTTGTTGATTTTATCGGTTGCAGCACCTGGATCAGTTGCGTCAGATTTTTCACTTCCCGTAGATCCACCCGCTGGCGGTGGACCATCTCCTTCTGGGTTCGCTGCGACGGGAGTGAGCGAGACCTCCAATCCGGCAACCGGTTTGCTGACATAGGCTACCGATCCTTGCACGGCCGTCGTCGCCGCTTGCCGCTGCAGCGCGATCTCCTCCGCCGTCATCAACGTGACATCCAGCACCTTAATTTCACTTTCGTTGCCAGCCCGATCGACGACTCGCACCAACAACTGCTGCGGCCCCGCGTTCCTCTTAGCCGTTGGCACGGAGGCTTCCCATTGAGCATTCGCCAAGCGTTGCCCACTCGTCTTTTTGACCTCCGCGGTAAAAGATAAATCACCTCCCTCGGCCCAGCCCAACTCAACCAACGCCGGCCCACTCAACCCACTGTCGTCGACGATCACCCGCACCGTGACCGGTTTACCCAACTCGGCTGGCAGCGAACTCAACAATTGCAACTCGGCGACGCGGGGCCGTTGCGAATCAATCACCACCTCGGGGCCCACGTTCCACACGCTGCGACCACCATGTCGCAGCTCTGCCAACAGCGGATAACGGCCATTAACGAGAGCCCGCGTCGACAAGGGAAACTTCTGCCCGGCAACGGCGCAACGCAGGACGACTTGACCCTGAGGATCCACGCCATGCCAATCGAAACGTATCTCCACAGGCGTCCGCAACTCCACCGATGGCTCCCCGTCCAAAACACGGTCACCGTTGATATCGACTCCCACGCACAACACATCTTGGCCATAGCGAAAATGATCATCCGAAATGAGCCCAATCGTTCGCGGAGCAAACAGGTGATCACCAGGTTGGAACGCGTATGTCTGTGCAGATTCCTCGAAGCTGATCTGCAAGATCTGATCCGTGGTGGCGATCCCATCCTGTGTCTGGTTGAGAGGAATCTGATAAACAAACGCGTTGGGCCAACCTAGCACGGAAATCCGCAAGCCTGCATTCGCCCCGCGCAACCCTTCCCCGGCTATCTCCCTCCACGGCGTGGTCTCTCCCGTCAAGACTATCTCCGCCTTGCCAACAACTTCGCCATTGTCCAAATTAAATAGTTCGCAACGCATATTCAGTGGCGTCTCGGCATCCTGCGACAACATCGCCTGCGTGCGTTCAAATCTAACACCAACGCGTTTCTCAATGTGATTAAATCTTACACTCGGTGTGACTAAACCGAATGGTCGCACAACGCTCGGAGCAAGCGGTAGCAGCTGTTTCATACCACTACTCAAATCCTCCACTTCGCATACCAATTGTTGCAATGAGATCAACTTGTCCGCGGGTTTAATCACTTGCGCAGGAAAGACCAGCCGCGTTTCCTGATTTGCTGCCACCAAGACCGAGGGGATTTTTGCCAGCTCGACCACACCACCCTGTTCCGCCAGCCAAACCTCCGTCCGCGCGGGCGACATCGCATGCGGGGGCACGTCGGCCGCGCTATTTAAGGCTAATAAACGAACCGCCAGCGTGCGCGGCGAATGCCCCTCAGCCCGTAGGTATAGTTTTCTGCTTGAAACTTGATTCGGGACCATCGTCCAAGCGGCCTGCTGAGTCACTGATGTCACTCGCTGGCCTGCTTTAACTGACCTTAACCTAGCCAGGGGAGGTGGCGTCTGTGGCAAGGGAACACTTAGACGCTCACGTACGCCACCCCGATTGAGCCGAATATTGATCGCAGCGGGCATTGGCATACCCGCGACGCGACGCACACGGAAACGCAAAACATTCGTGACGACTGGCCCGGAATCGGACCCCGTAAATGGCTCCGGCCGCTTCTCTGTCTCGTTGATGGCCCGCACGCTGCGAGCCAGAGTTTCGATACCGAGTTCCTGCTTCGGCGGGCCTTCAATGCTCGGCAAGTTTGCTTCACGAAGCGCGACCAAACTTTCCGTCTCACCACCTGCGCTCAAATTCGCCTGGCTGACAAACTTTAGCGACCCCAAAGCTGCCTCAATCTCAAGTTGGCCGACTGTTTGGTTAAAAGGCGACTTGAGCACGATCACCAGCTCACTCTCGCCATACTCTTCCAAACGCCCGACCAACCGTGCCGAGAGGAGATGCGAAGTAAACTGCCACGCGGGAATATCAACGTCAAGCTCCCGAGCCAGCATTAGGCAGCGATCATGAGTACGGATGAGCCGCTGGCGTTCCGCTGGCGTGGCATCAAAGTTTGCCGCCGTCACGTGGTTGGCCAAGCGAGTCAGGATAGTCGCCGCCACCGCCGCGGATTCATTCGCCTTGCCCCCATCGACGTGCCCATCCCGGTCACTTTGCTGTGCCACCGCCAAGTACAAGAATGCGTCCAGTGCGGCAGTCGTCCGCCGCGTGGGTAAAGGCTCTTTAGCGAGCGACTCCTGAGCATGCTGCCCCGCCGAAATCAATTTTTGGGGTAGCTCAACGTCTTTGGCAAGCGGCGTCAGTCCAGCCAGCAACATGGTTCGCGCCAAACGAACCTGCGTCAACAATTGAATACTCTCCGCTTTGGCATGCTTGAGTGACGGTTTTGGGGACCTGACCTCATACTCCGCTGCGGAGCTCTGCCCAATTGGTTCTGAATTTCCCAGGTCATCACGAATCCCATCACATAGGCGAGCAAATTTTTCCTGAGTAGATTGCAGCAGAGCCTGCAAGCTGGCCAATTCGGTCTCAACATATGGTTGCTCCAAAGCCAGCGCGTCTGCGATTCGGGTGCTCCCCGTTAGCATTTTCACTACGAGGTCTTCCTCGACGCTAGAGGTCACAATAGGAAACCTCCGCCAGCGAGCATCATTCGCGGCCACACGACAAACAAACTGATAGGCCTCCCGCCGCCAATTCAAAGTTGCTCGCAACTGCGACAACGCCGCGGCGGCCGATTGGGTTTGACGTTCCACATATCGCCGATTGTCGAGTCGCACGGGACTAAGCAGCGCGCGCTGCGCATGCTGCAAATGCGTTTCCCCTGTCTCCAAGTAAGCCTGCTGAGCGGAAGTTAGCTCACTCGTTGCCAACAACCATTGATGATCGAGATGGGCTCGCAACAAGGTCTGTTTCTGCTGCCACGCGAGATCGCTGTTCATAATAAGAACGACGAGATCGGTTAAGGGCCACTGTTTGAATTGCGAGGCGTTTTTGAGCACCCATTCGGTCGCCACCTCACTCCCCTCTGCTAATTCCGCGATGCCATCTAATTGTTCCAGCAGCTGCGTCGCGGACTCCGCGTGCTGCGTGCGCAAACCGTTCCGCATAAAGGCGACGGCCGCAGCGGCTGTCGGCGCGACGAGTGAGTGCGTCGCGACCGTAGCCTCCGAGTTGGAATTGTCCGCCTCTTCCCCGGTATCGGAAGCATCCGCAGGTTCCGCCGCAGTGAATGCGGTTGCCGCCTCGGGGGAGCGAGACGCGCTTTGGCTATGCTTCAGCGACACTGGGCTAGCTTGCAACGGCGTATCGGGCAGGGTAAGCAGAGGGGCAATACTCGTATTAGGTAGATCGTCAACTTCACTGGGAAACATTTCCCGCCAACCGGCCAACTGGTTCCCCGTGGTGGACGAACGCAAAATGGCGTGCGCAAATTCCGCAAAACTAATAATTGCGTCGTCGTTACGATCAGCCTCCGCGTCGAAGGCCATAGTAAAGTTTTCCGCTAACCGAGCTGGAGCGTGTCGGACAGCTCCGTCAGGCTGACTTTCCTTGATACGTAAATCCACGATCACGCGAAGCTCGGAATGCCGAAGCGTGTTGGTAGTCTTCTCCAGGGACTCGCGCAGACGCCACCCCAGATACTCCGGCAAACTCCCAGCCGCTGTCACCGGGTCTATCTCTGCATCGACCATCAGCAAGGCGGGACGTCCCATCGCTGCCAGCTGCTGGAGAAGAGCATCAAGATCGATCGCCGGCTGAGAATTGGAACCGATGTTTGGCTGGAGATAGAGTCCAATCGATTTCGAATCCCAAACTGGGGTACCCGATAAATAGACCACTACCGTATCGGGAGACGCTTCGGCGATCGCCTGAACTTCGCCCTCCCAGTTCGGCAACAAGGCTCGTCGCAACCGCCAAGCCGCCTGCCGCGACTCCACGAAATTTTCGACCTGAAGAAGACCTTGGCGAGCGGGACTATCCTGGCTGCTGCCATCGTCAACTGTCAGGAAATAGACTTGCGGTGCCCCCAGTGGCCACACCGC
The DNA here is from genome assembly GCA_964535475.1 of uncultured Pirellulaceae bacterium. Taxonomy (GTDB): domain Bacteria; phylum Planctomycetota; class Planctomycetia; order Pirellulales; family Pirellulaceae; genus Laterigemmans. Next base: position 8,803 of record CAZHTX010000078.1, on the reverse strand, counting down.
GAAAGCCACAAAGATCACCAATAGCGTGAGGCAAAAACCTGATACCCAGCGTTTTGCCCGCGCATGCGAATCGGCTGCCTGATTGGCCTGTTGCCAAGCAAGCAGTCGCGGTGACGAAGGCGACAGTCCGCTCATGGTTGGTTCGTTGGACATCCTTGTCCTCAATTGGCAATTTCAACATGCGACCGACATCCCACCAACGCGGACGGTCGCTGATTGCGTTGCTTTGTCAATTAATCAACACGGTCAATTAATCAACACGGTAGGTAACCCCAGCACAATGGAGCCGCCGTGGCCGGTGGGATCGCCCATTCGCACGGCCGGTTTGCCTCCCACCATCACCGTCGCGGACCCCATTGAACATGTATCTGGCGGGCCGACGCAAGTGGCGCTATCTCCCACAACCGAAGCGGGCATGCCGCCAATCAGCACCGTTGGTTCCCCCGGCCCAATAATTGGTCCACCAACATGCGGGACAAGTCCAGTAACCATCGGACAGACGTGTAGGTCATTGACGCGGGCTGCAGGAGGCATGGCGATTGGCTCACTTGTTAGGGATAAGGCTGGGGGCAATCTAAGAGACCAAGACAGGGTCTAACTTCGTTAATTCGAGCACCCCCTGTTCGACAACGCGGCCTAAAGATACCGCCGCTGACATCACAACAGCCACCTTGAGAGCCACGTCCAGCGCCAGGGCCGTTAAGTGCGGCGGTGGAGTAACTGAGGGTTGCCCCTCGGGTGCCAAACTTCCGCTCGAAAATCGAATGGCTGAGGCTAAATAAGCTTGGCATCCTTCCCATTGATATTTTTCCAGCTTGGCGACCACCTGCAATCGCCCCGCTTCGTTGGGATTGTCTAACCACTCGTTAACCACCGTCAAGAATGGAGCATCAAATAAGAGCTTATCATGCAGTTCCCCCCAAACAATTCGGAACGCCCGCTCCGGTGTCAGCAACCGCAAAGTCAAACGAATTGCGTCGGCGAGAAGTTCTTGTTTGCAGAGCGCATTGACTAACGCCGGCTCATCGACTTGGCCGAGAATGCAGGCTCCTGCTTGGTCGGACAACTTCATCTCGGTTGCAAGTTTTTGCCAACGTTCTCGTCGGCGACTTAACAGCTCATCAGACAATGGCGCCGCTAAACTCCTATCGTCTTGCCCGCCACGCTGCACAAGACGACCGTTGTTCTCATTCGTCAAGCATTTGACTTGAAATTTCGTCGCCCCAGCGTGAAATATCAAGTTGGTTTTCGCTTGCTTATCGAGCGGAATGCGGCTCACCTGTTGCCCCGCAAGCGTAAGCTGAACGGAGGCATCCAAGCAAACGATCTCGGGAGCCGCGGTATACCGCACCTCAAAATGCTCTCCGGCCAGCAGGGGATCGCTCAAGCACAACTCCAACCAAGGCGAACCACCCACGCGTGCCTTTTGTTCAGGACGCAGGGTTAGCCGTTTGATGGTATGATCGGGAAGTTCAGCGGTTAAAAGTATGGACATGATATCTCAATTGATCTGCACGATCGCTCCTTTGAGAACCAATTGCGCACTGGACTGGACCGACGCCTCGGTGTTCCCTGACAACTGGAGCGCACCGTCGGCGGCACCTTTAACCGTCGGTGCCGACAAGTTAACAGACGACTGCCCGTTGACGTTTACGTCGGAAGCTTGAATCGTGATGCCACTGGGAGTGATTTCGATTTGCGACTGGCCGCACTTGAGCGTAATGGATTTACCAGCTTCGATCGTAATCGCACCTTGGTCGACTTTGATGTTCTGATCACCTTGCTCGATCTCAACCGATTGGTCTCCTTGCTTAATCGCTAGACTATCGCTACCGGAATCGAGCGTTATTTCACGGTCTTGCGCAATCTCCACGGTTTGTGAGCCGCCACCACTCCCCACTCCAATCTTGATGTCCTGATTGTTGTACACCTCGATCGACTGATCACCGGGAGATTGCTTATCAAACCCAACCTTGAGCGAATCATTATTCTCGACAACGCGATCAAAATCTCGTTCGCTGTGAAAATAGATCGACTCGGCATCCTTGGTGTCATCGAAGGTTAATTCGTGGAAGGCATCAACATCACCACCCTTTGTACTACGGGTGCGAAAGATCGTTTTCGCTTGCGCATCCGCCAACGTCTCAGGTGGCATCCGATCCGCGTTGTGTACCCTGCCGGTAACGATCGGTCGATCAATATCACCATCGATAAATTGAACGATTACCTCTTCGCCAATTCTTGGAATCGAGATTGCTCCGTAGCCTTTGCCAGTCCAGGGCTGAACGACCCGCATCCAACAGGAGCTGGCATCCGTGTTGTCACCATCAAGATCCCACGCGAATTGCACTTTGATCCGGCCGTAGGCATCGGTCCAGATTTCCTCACCATCTTTGCCGACCACAGTCGCCAAGTGGGGACCGGCGGCTATGGGTTTGACAGCTTGGGGACGCGTGCGAAATGGAATCTCAGTGTCTTGAAGTTCCAATTGACAAGCGAAATCGGCCGCTGGCACCCCGCCGGCCGCAAAGCCAGGGCTGGAAGTCTGCAGATTGAACTTGGTAATCAGGTACTCAATATTAACTTCATCCACCGGATGCGAATCAATGCTCAACAGAGCACCAGCTCGCGCGGCGGGGATATTGGTTCTAACCGAAATCATTTTTTGGTTTGCCACGGCCGCTTCGGATCGCACTCGAGCGTAGGTTTGCCCATCGCTGGTCTCAAAAAAGCGACCTGGATACTGATACCAAGCGGAATCGCAATATTCGAGAGCACTATCCTGGCGCACCGTCATCTCGGCTCGCGGCTTTTGGAAATCATAATCCTTCAGAATAAAGCTAGAGGTTCCATACACCACCGCTGCCTGCAATCCATAAACACGTGGAGACTTGGCAATGTTATCTCCATCGAAATAGCTTAAAGTCTCAAACTCGGGGACCGCCTGGTGCGCGCTGATATCATCAGCCAACACCATGGTATGAGAATCAGCTGCATAATCAAAATAGTAATAGATACCTTCTTCCTCAAGCAACCTGCTGAGGAAATTGAATTCTGACTCTTGGTACTGGACGCAAAACGGCCTAACGCGGTAGGTTCCGCTTAATTTATCCTCAACTTGCCCGCTAAAGCCACGTTGCTCGGCGATTGCCTTGAAAATGTCAACCACCGACTGCTGTTGATAAATTTTGCTGCCGCCGGCCTCTTTCAGCAAGCTAAACCAAGGAGCGAGCGTGGCGTAGAACTTCGTTTCCCCGTCCCGCTGCTCCCCTAATTCAAACTCAGTAATGTAACCATGAAAATAGGCGGACGAGTCACCGTCAATGCAGACTGACAACGGCTGCCCCAAGAGATCGGGAGCCGTGTCGCTATCGGACAACAACGTAATCGATCCTCGGAAAGGTCTTCCCAGGGCCTGTTCCCAGCGCACATCGGTGAGCAGCAACTGGTCGTCGCCAGACTGCGTGGTGACGAACATGCGACGATTTTCAGAGCTCAAAATGACAATCCTCGCTTGTCTCAGTGGCTTGCAGCTGTCCTACCCAACCGGAAATACCCAGCTGGCCAGAGTTTCCCAGCGCAATCGGCTGGGCAGCTTGCGACACCACACTCAAGACGACTCGACAGTTCATCCCATCTCCGAGATAACTATGGATCAACCGTCGCAATTCAGCATGCTGTTGACCACCCGGAACCAACTGGGCGAATCGCTCGTGCTGCAACGGGCCGATTACCACGGTAATTTTAGTACTGCGATCCGGCACGCTTCTGCCAAGCACGGCCGATCGTCCCAGCACCCCTGATCTTCCCAATTGTTGTTGCCCCGCAGGCGTTTTACTGCTGAGAATAGTGAGATCTTCGGGAGCGAGGCGAAGATGTTGCAGGGTAAACTGTTGCACTTCCACTTTGGTGGCGAGCGCGGTGGATAGTACTGCCCGCAAGCCTTCGGCGTTGCGGCGTTGACCGGCAAACCTGCCGACGAAATGGGCACGCAGTTCATGGCTACCGTCAGCCGCTTCCTCATCCCCGCGGGCTTGCCGCGTATCATCACTCTCCCAAGCTCCCGTTAGCGCAGCGAGGTAATCATGGAAACGATCTTCTTCCGGCCGATCACGTTGCACCACCCCGCGACTACTTGCCCAAGCACGGTAAAACAGCGTTGCCATGCGATGGTTGAAGATATTTAGAAACGATTCGGTGGTCGCGTCGTGGTCATGACGCACTTGCCCCCGCACATGTTCGGTCCAGTGATATGGCATGGGGCCGTGAGGACCGAGCAAACCGAAAAATCGCTGCCTGATCTCGGTGTAATCCCCTTGCCCGCCGATCGTTTCCAACGTGCTGGCGGCAAAGTCCATTTCGGTTGCTTGATAGATTCGTACCGCTTCGGCCGATGTTTGCCGCGCGTGACCAACGCGTGGCAGCTCGGGATGACGGGCTTCGATGCGACGAACCGCTTGAAAGAAATCGCTCTTTCCCAACTCGCCAGACGGAGGCGAAGAGGACGTTTCAACTGCCGGCGTGGCGTTTCCGTTTGGCGGGTCTGCGGCGGTGGGGAGAATGCTGTCCATGCTATCTGCGTCCTAGATTGGGGCAACATCGCCAAGGCGTACCGGCCAGCGAAAGACTCGACCATTGCGTGGTGAGTTAAGCACCAATTGGGTAAAGCTATTGAAGTTGGCGAAGCGGGAGAAAAATTGCTCCAGCACCGCAGCCATGATGACACAACTGCCTCCCTCAAACGCCTGATCGTCCAAAGTCAATTCAATCTCCACGCCGCGACCATGCACAATGGGTCCTCCGAATGGCAACTGGCGAGTCACAGCCTGTTGTTTGACGGCCAAAATCCCATCGACTTGGCGACTGTGCGAAGGTTGATCGGCTTGGCAATACAGGGCCAGCATTTCGCGCACCATGGCGGCCCCAACTTGACCATCTTGATTACGATCGGTCCCGCACCCGAAAGATAAATGGTTGGGCGTCAGATGATTTATCAGCCGCCAACATCGCTGACCATCACCGGCTGACATGCTGCCGCGGGGGCGGGTCGGCCCCGTCAAACATTCGATCGCCTGCACCGGCCCGGCTCCGGCCATTTTCAGTGCATCACGCCAGCCTTGCTCGGGAGTCAAGAGAGCCAAATCGCGATTGGTGCAATACACCGTCGACGATAACTGTCGCACTCGCTGCTGGATGCTGCCAGCTTGAGAGTCCGTCAACGCGACATATAGCTCGCTGCCCAAATAGTCGGAGCGATGACCATATTGTCGTTGGTTTGCGGAAGGCTGGCGAGGTCGTCGCGAACAGGTATAGTAGTTTTGAAAACGCCGGGCTGCCCCCACGGATGTCGCTCGCCTTGCGTTGGGTGGCGCGTATAAGGGCAAAAAGTCAAACTCATCGCGTGGTGTCTCGCCGTGGCCGTACAATTGTTCGATCGACCAGATTTCAAAATCGAGAGGACGACTACGATCGACTAATAGTTGGTGCTCAAATCGATCTGGCGAGATTTGCACCCGATCGGCTCGACGCCGAAAGAGGTTCACTGCCGGCACGCAATGCAACGCCAAGTGCTCCGTCGTAAGCCTTGACGCCAACAAGGCATCGTGCGTCTCAAACCCGACAATGATCTCCAACTCATTCCCGTTAGCCGCCCGGATTGCCGGTTGCAAGCCGGCGATTGTGACCGCGGAAAATTTCTCCGGCAACAGGAAATACTCATTTAGTAATTGATAGCCGCTGAATGAACGTGGTTCCGCAGGCAGCATGGCCGTGGCGTCATCAAAGCCAGCTGCGTTCAGGTGGCTTAATTCCAGCGAACACCACGAGGAGTTGTCAGCGTGCGCGGCAGCGTCCCCATCATTGGCCAGCCGGGCACCTCCACGAATAGCCAAACAGCACGCCCGCGTGGTCAACATTTCATACAGCCGGCAGCCAATTTTGCTTCCCAATAATTGCAATTTCAACTGATCGAGGGCCAACGCTTGCAGCGGAATGCCCGCAGTCGTGCGGAGCACGATTCGCAAATAGCTGCGAGCCTGTGAGGCCACCAAGCGGTCCGGTATCTCACGTCCATCCGCCGCGTCGCGGGAAACGAAACTGGTCTCGCAAATCGTCAAAGGCCACAGCTCGACGTCCTCGGTGGTATCAAAGCGGCAGGGAGTTGTTTGATGTTGCGAAGTCGGTCCCAGCAGGCTGGTACCACGTGGCAACAGATAGCCATCCACCAACGAGCCTTCATCTTTGTCGGGAAAGAACCGCACCAGCATGGCCGACGGAATCGGCCGAGTGTAGTGCGGATAAATACTCTCCAACATGCTCTGTGTGAATTCGGGAAACTCCGCATCCAACCGCCGATGCACCCGCGCCGCCAGGAAGGCGAACCCCTCTAGCAACCGCTCAACAAATGGATCGCTGCACTGCACCTCATCCATTCCCAGGCGCCCCGCGACGGCTGGATATTGACGAGCGAATTCTCCACCCAACTCGCGGAGATAAGACAGCTCTCGGTTGTAATGTTCAAGGAACTGGGCTTCCATCACGTCTGCTCGCTGGGGACCGAACTACCAGCTAGGCTCTTCGCAGGAGCGGGACGTCGATGTCAAGTTCGCTTGGCAAGATAATGGGCCAACTAACCCAAATACTCGGCAATCTCACCACTGGTCAAACAAATGACAACTTCCAGGACAAACGTTTGAGCGTCATTGCTGGGTCCAAATTGCCCGCCGATGAACACGATTAAATGGTCAGGCTGTGCCGCAAAGCGACATTCAACGGCGATCGACCCGCGATGAAAGCGGGGTTCAAAGTGTTCCAGCTTGCGTTGGATCAGCCGGGTGATTTGGCCCAGTTCCACACCGCTGGAGGTGAGCCCTGAGAAATCGGGTAAGCCGAAATTCAAGACACTCGATTCAACCGCTCTCCAACGACTCGCCTCGTCGCCGACGAAGCGTTGACGGGTGGTCAGCAGGAAGAGGACTTCGCGTTGAATCTGTTCGCGCAACACTCGCAGTCGCCGATATTGCTGCTGTCGCGAATAGGGCGATTCGGGCGCCGATTCGCTCGCGCGGAGCCGGTCCCAAAGAGATGATTCAAGTCGATCCGCCGAGCGTTTCGCCTGCATGCCTGGACTTTCAATCGGTTGCGATAGCACCCCGCCGCGCGAGCGCGGGATGTTCTGGCTGGTAATCCACGAACAAAACCGGACCGCCAACGCGGTCCGGTTTGCTCGCACAAATCAGGCTATGATTCGACTGCCAATTAGGCAGCCTTTGATTCCAGCAAATCCCAACCCTTGGGCGATGCTTTCTTGGCAACTTCACCGCTATACTGGGTGTAGGCCAATTGGATTTTGGTGAAGTTCATGCGGAACCTCTCCTCAGGGCGATCGCCAAAAGACGAGTTCTGATAACTGGTCACGATCGGATCCCGCAGCGTAACAATCAGGAACGGCTCGGGGTTCCCTTCGGTATCTGTCTGCAGATAGGTGATGGTCGCTTCACCAAGGCTAGCGCCCGAGACGCTTTGCATAAACAGTTCGGTGGAAGCGATATCAAATTTTTTGGCGCACGTTAGCTCGCTGAATGATGGGTGCCCCGATTCACGCGCGGTCTTGCCCGTGGGAATAATAATCGAGCGAGCCGCCCCAAATTCAACACTTTCCAAAATAATATGATCTTGGTAACCCGATGCGGTTGAGTCACCTTTGATTTCTTTCTGAAATTTCAGCACGATCATAGCGAATCCCTTGCAGTGAATGTGTAACGTTAAGAACTCAATTACCAGTTGCTATGCAGCTTTCGCCGATGGCAATTTACTGACTAAACGGAGGGAGACCGTCAAGCCTTCCAATTGGTAATGAGGGCGCAGGAAGAATTTTGCGCTGTAATATCCAGGGCTGGCCGGATCTTCCTCGACAACGACTTCCGCGCCGGCCAAGGGACGACGCGATTTATCCAACTCGGTAGCCGTTGCTGGATTGGTGTCGACGTATTGACTGATCCAGGAATTCAACCACGCTTCCATGTCGGCTCGCTCCTTGAAAGAGCCGACTTTATCGCGGACGATACACTTGAGATAGTGTGCAAAACGGCTCACCGCAAACAGATAAGGCAAGCAAGCTGCCAGTTTCGCGTTGGCGGTGGCATCCGCGTCATCAAAGATTGCCGGCTTGTTCAGCGAGCAAGCACCAATGAAGGAGGCGAGGTCGCTGTTCTTGCGAAACACTAAAGGCATCAAACCGCTCTTGGCCAGTTCTGCTTCGCGGCGATCGCTAATGGCAATTTCCGTGGGACACTTGATATCGATCCCGCCGTCATCGGTGGGAAAGGTGTGGACCGGCAATTTTTCCACCGAACCACCCGATTCGATACCACGAATTCGCGAGCACCAACCGTATAGTTTGAACGAGCGATTGACGTTAACGGCGAACGCGTAGGCGCTGTTGGACCAAACAAAACACTCGTGATTGCCCAGTTCAGTATTCTCTTCGAAGGCGAATTCTTCGACCGGGTTGCTGGCTGCGCCGTAAGGCTGTCGAGCGAGAAACCGCGGCATCGCCAAACCGACGTAGCGGGAATCTTCGTCATCCCGCAGCGATCGCCACGCAATGTGCTCGGCCGTCTGAAACAGCTTGGTCAAGTCCCGCGGGTTACTCAACTCACGCCACGACTCCATGTGCATCAGCGACGGGTTGGCGGCGGCGATAAACGGAGCGTGAGCGGCGGCAGCCACCTTGGCGATCTCACCCAACAGCTCCACATCGACCGGTGAATGATCAAAGTAATAGTCACCGATCAAAGCGCCG